>JAYTVX010000170.1:0-2573 GCA_043743775.1 Bacteroidales bacterium
ATTTATCGGGATTCAACAACTCCTGTGCTAAACGAACATCGTGGTTAACACTTGCCAAATTCTCGTGAAATCTTGAACCCACATACCCTCCAACAAGAACAAGTAATGGAATAATTACCGTAAGAAGTAATATTCGACGAACTGCCTTTGAACTATCCTCCTTCTCCTTAATCTGAACGGGCTTATCAATTGCTCCAAAAGGACAAGAATCCTCACAGAGTTTGCATTGAATGCATTTAGCTGGCGTTATGGTAAGGTGTCTTCGTGAAACTCTACTCGCAAGATTTAGAATAACACCATATGGACAAAGAAATCTACAGTATGGTCGTGCAATAAAAACTCCAATCAGCAAAAATACTCCACCCAGCATAAACATTGTGAAACTGGCATTAAGTCTAAAGAAACCAACGAATGGATCGTATCGACAGATAATAAAATCAGTAGCTGTTGCAGCATAAAGTATAGCAAGGCCTAAGTAAATAAATGGAATTAGACCAAGCACCTTTAGCACCCACGATTTCAGGGTAACAGGACGAAGTACAAAAACATCCTGAATTGCCCCAAGCGGACATACGGCTGCGCAAAAAGTTCTTCCAAAAAACAGAGTAAATAGTATGGGTAGAGAAAAAAATAGAATAACCGAAACAGGAACGCTATATGCAGGATTAAATAGTGCATAGGTAATATTTTGAACCGAACCAACAGCACAGATACACCCTTCGCGGAAGAATCCAAAGTAAGCAATTGTAAATATTGATATCCAGAAGACGCCATCGCGTGAACGTTTCTTGAGAATCATCCAGCTGGCAAACGATAAAGTTGTAAGCAGAACAACAACATCTAAAATTGCCAATACCTCAGCACGTGGGTTTGGTGTTAATGTTGATGGTTGAACATATCCCGATTCAAACTCAGGTTTAGGAAATCGTTGAACAGCAAGTGTACTATATATCTGAAACGATACAAGTAATAAAAGAATAATGTATGCTGAGGCTTTCTTCATTGTTTAATAAATTCAATACTATAAATTGGATTCCCGCTTTTGCGGGAATGTTTAAATTTCAACCTTTCTTTTTGCTATCGTACCCTGAAAAGATATAGGGGTTATCTGAAGGAACTCGGCTATATGCATTTGCAGGGCAATCGCGGGCGATTGCACACTCATTGCAGTTATCACAAAGGTCATGACGAACCTGCAACTGTAATGAACCGTTTCCAAAAGCACCACAACCCTTCACACACTTACCACATCCAATACACAACGCATCATCGATATCATATTGAAAGAATGGCTCTTCAACAAACTTACGCTTAATGGCACTCGTTGGACACAGCTGATTCTCTGCAGCAGTAGTTAACTCCTTTGTTTCAGGTCTGAAATAACCACCGCATAGATCGCAGTAACCACACATGCTATAAACATGAACACACTTAACCGCCGAAGGTGTTTTTACACACTTAGTGGCACATTGTCCGCACTGAATACACTTTGAGGGATCGAGTTGCCAAACCATCTGACGTGCCTGTGATCTAGTCAACAGTTTCCCACCAATCGCTCCAATTCCAATAATAACAGAGAATCGAATACTGTTATTTATGAAATCGCGACGGCTTATCTTGCTTCGCTTATTTATATTTGAACTTTCCATATTTCCGATAAGTTCCTATTTATTCTTTCGTGCATTCTCTCTTTTAACCTGAATAGCATCGGGTTTGGTACAAATTGGTAAACTATTGCATCCATTACAAATGGAATTACACTCCGAACTTTTCTCGTCCTTTCTCATAAGCAAATATCCACTAGTTGCAGTTAATCCCACAATAATTCCACCTCGTATAACAGATGATATAAAATCCCTTCTATCCATAAATATCTTTTTACTTTTTGATATAAATGCAAACCACTTTTTTCTCAGGATCTAAAACAAATACCCTATCCTTAGAATCTACAGCAAGGTCGATTCCTTTTGTTCCCTTTATAAAATTCTCGGGTGAAGCAACAACGCATTTAAACTCACCCGAAGGTTGATGAATCTTAACCCTTTCAATCCCTTTTTCGCTTGTTACGAATGAGCCATCGGAAAGCATCGCAATATTCGAAGGGTTGCAGCAACCGCTAAATCCATCAACATCCATCGATGTTTTTGTCCATGACGAAATCAGGTCGCCATGCTCATTATAAGACTCTAAGGAATGCCGACCTGGGTTTACAACCCATAGTTCTCCTTCACGACCAATAAGTAAATCAAAGTATGGGCTTGGTATAACGAAGCCTAAAATTCCTTGCTCCACATTCTTCTTGCCAATCTCATTTATAAGTTTCCCCTCCATATCAAAATGATAAACGAGACGATTACCAGCATCAGCTACAAAAATAGATTTCTCGTTTACAGCAATGCTTGTAATCACAGATTTTTCATTTACAGGATTCCATGGTTTCAGTAGTCTCCCACCAATATCATACACTTCAATATGATCTTGAACGCCTAGATAAATAAGGCCATCCTCTCCAACACTAATGCACTTAGCCTCTTTGCCTGTGTTAAATGAGGATTTTAAATTTAGCTCGTTAT
>JAYTVX010000171.1:0-11944 GCA_043743775.1 Bacteroidales bacterium
GAATATCATCTGTTTAAAGATTCATGGGATGTATTTTAGCAGTCCGGTTAAACCTGGGGAGTGCGTTTGCTATACGAGTAAAATTGTGTATACCGGAAAGAGTAGTCTTGTCGCTTACGTTAAAGTTGCTCGGGTAAGCAAACCCGATTTAGTGATAGTTGATGGCTTCATCACCTTTGTTCATGTTGATGAAAATACGAAGCCACGCGAACATGGAATTAAAATTGAACCAGAAACTGAGGGGGATCGCATTTTAAATAAAAGAGCTTCAGAGCTGGGAAGGTAAAATACTATCTTGTTGAAAAGATGAATCCGAGGCTTAGAATGGCTCGGATTTTTTTAGTCTAAACCCTCGCTTACAGTATTCATCAATTTTCCCATAAAGTAGAAAACAATAGCCATTGTAAGCATCATCCCAAAACCACAGAGTAAGGAAGCTAAAATTGTTGCTTCAGTGGATAATCCCGAATCAATAGCTGCTAATCCACTCCAACCAAGGATGGTAAAGAATCCTATTACGTTTCTGAAGTTGATAAGCTGAAATGCTAATATTGATTCAATATTATTAGGCGAAATAGGAGTTTTGAGTGATTCTGTTTTAGTCTCAGCCTTGAGAAAGGTTAACACCATTTGAACTATAAAGATGAAAGAAGCAGGGATTGTTATTAACCAGTAAATTTTTGAAACGACGACTTGCCCTTCCCACCAAGTATCAAAACTGAGCAGTTCCATAGATTTGGTATTTGTTTTGGTGAAGGTAGAAAATATTTAAAAATGGGAAACCCTTTTTAGTATTTGTTTTTTTCGAGTTTATAATATAATACCTGTTTAATAAACCGTTATTCGGGCCAATCTGGCGATCAATCAGAAGTTTTGCTTTCATTTGCTACAACAGAATGTGCAACAATGATTAATGGGGGAACATTTTTTTATCACCAGGTTTATAAAGTAATACGTTTATTTTCTCGGTAGTAACCAAGCAGCCGTATCGCATATTTTCAAGAAACGGTTTGATGGTTTCGTAGAAGGATAAAATTTTTGCTTCCTCATCAATAATTTCAATTACAACAGGAATCTTGTCCGAAACCTCCCAGAATTTGTAGGAATGGATTACAGAACTTGCACCAAAACCCATTATTCCTTTAGTAATTGTAGCTCCAGCTAGACCATACCTTTTTGCCTGGAATACGATTGATTCGCTAAGAATGGAATGCTTTAGCTTGTCGGTTGAACTAATAAATATTCTTAGAAGGATTGCATCGCCGTTGTTGTTCATATTACATAAGTTTTATTATTAATCTACCTGCAAAAACAGCTAAAATGCCAATAAAAAAACTTAAAGAAGTATAAAGAGCAAATTTTAGAATTTCCTTGTCCTGAAGAAGAATGAAAGCATCGTTCGTTAGAGATGAAAATGTTGTGAATCCGCCACAAATACCTACTGTTAGAAAGAGACGTACATCAGGGGTTAAAAAATTGCCTCTTTCTGAAAGGCCATAAATAATACCAATTAGTAAACTTCCAACGATATTGACACTAAAAGTACCCTAGGGGAATGCCGAATAGAATTGAACCTGAATATAACGGGTAGTAAGATAGCGTAGCACGCTACCAATGAATCCTCCCGAACCAACAATCATAATAATTTTAAACATAAAAGCGGATTTTATCCCTAACAAATATAATCATTAAAGTCGGAGTCATCAGCTTTTAAAATGCGGACTTGGCTGATCCCATAGCCTATTCTAAAAGTAGACTATTTTGAATGTAAAGAACTGATATACGCTAAAAACTAACAAAATCAATGCATGAAATTTATCAAATCGTCTTCAGAAATTTGGAGATGTAAAGTGATTAATTTTTCATTTCTTCTTACCCCACGTTCTTAGTTGGCACATACAGCTTCCAGTGAGCATCTGTTTGTTGTCTACAATCATTGGCAGACCATCTTTTTCCCAATCAGTAATGCCTCCGACCATATTCGCGACAAGCGAATATCCCTTTTCAATAAGGAATTGAACTATCTCCTTACTCCTTATCCCAACCGCATCGGCAACAATTATGGGTCGATTTCTGGGAAGATGTTCATAGTAGTCTACTATTTCCTGATGGTAACAGAAAACGTATTCTGGCACATCAAAAGTTTTGTATGAAACCATTAGTTCCGGTCGAACATCCAGTAGAATTGCACCATTTTTACAAAGTTCATGGGATTCCTTAGGTGATAGATGAAGAATTCCATCAATCGCATTACCATACCCTTCGAAGAAATTATCCATAATCAAAAAGTGAAATTATAGCGAAGGTAAAACTTTTTAGATTAACTCTTGTTTGATTTAATAGTGTTTGTTTCGCTTCGATTTATGAAGATTTTTACTGTTGTTTATTTCTTTCCAAGGGACTATTATAACAAATCAAAAGAACCAATATCGATGAAAACCCTTATTCAAATAGTAGGTCTAACAATCCTAATTTTTTTGGTTTCATTAGCACTTCACGTGCTCAAACAATCACGATAAATTTTCAAAACATTGATGTAAAAAGGGGTGGTTATCTATACATCAACTTATTTGATTCTGAGAAAGGATATCCTTACATAGATAAGGCCTATAAAACAGTATATGCTCTTGTTGGCAAGAAAGAAATGACAGTATCGTTTGAAGATATCAAACCAGGAACATATGCAATAAACGTATTTCACGACGAGAATAGCAACAAAAAAATGGAGACAAATTTTATAGGTATACCCGTTGAGGGTTACGGATTCTCAAATAATCCTCGCCTTTTTGGGCCTCCAACATTTAATAAAACTAAGTTTATATTCAAGGAAGCAACTCTTACTTTAGATATCAAAATGAACTACTAATTGATTGTATAACAATACTTCAATGATTTTTAATTAGTTTCTGGACAGACTCTAATTTGGTAGTTTTTTGATCTGCTAGTTCTACCTTTATCTGAATATCTTCCATTGCTGTATCCGCCTAGTAGTGTACAATAAAGGTTTATTGCCATTTCTATAATGCAATTAAGGATCAGTGTTCTTGTGCGTCTAACGATTCTACAATAATTTGCATGCTAGGAAGAAGTCTCGTTCAAGACAATTTATATATCTCCAGATCAAATTTTTGGGTGTAGGTTGTACTATGATAGGTTTTTTTAGAAAATAATTTTGAATTGAAATAAATAATTATTGCGGAAAGGTTATTATCTATCAAATAACACATCCAAACGATACTTAATTGTTCAAATCTTTTACTATTTTGCAAAAATAGATTTGTTTCCAAATTACTAATTCTTTGGGGAGGAAAATCATGGTTAAAGTAATTGGCGAGAGCAATTCGATCCTAAACCAGTTTATCGCAGAACTTCGCGATGTTAAAGTTCAAAACGACTTTATGAGGTTTCGTAGGAACCTCGAACGGATTGGGGAAATATTTTCGTACGAGCTGAGCAAAGAGTTGCACTATGAAAGGCAGCAGATTCAAACCCCTCTTGGTATTGCAGAGGTTAACTTGCCTGATGAGCAAATTGTATTGGCCACTATTCTTCGAGCAGGACTTCCACTCCATCAGGGAATGCTTAATTATTTTGATAAAGCAGAGAATGCATTTATATCTGCGTACAGGAAGTATAGCAAAGATGGAACATTCAAGATTCAGTTTGAGCACCTCTCGTGTCCTAACGTTTCTGGGAAAGTGCTAATAATTATTGATCCAATGCTTGCTACAGGTGCATCGATGTTACTTGCATACAAAGCTATTCTGGAAAGGGGAATGCCAAAGCACACCCATATCGTTTCGGTTATTGCCTCAAAGGAAGGTGTCGACTATATGAAACGGAACTTGCCTCAGAAGAATGTCACCATTTGGCTCGGCGCAGTAGACGATGAACTTACCGTTAAATCGTATATAGTTCCTGGTTTAGGGGATGCTGGCGATTTAGCTTATGGGAGCAAAGAGTAGTCTTAATCTATTCCGTAACTGCTATCGGTTCATACTTCCATACCTTTGTAGTAACATCGCAGGTTGCCAATAGTTCACGAATTGTAACGGAGAAAAGAGGATGTATAAAATCAGGTGCAATCTCAGCTAGAGGCGAAAGCACGAATAGCCTTTTATGTAGAAACCGGTGTGGAATAACTAAACTTGGTGAAAACATAACCTGTTGATCGTAGAATAGAATATCAATATCGGTGGTTCGTGGGATATAGCCGTTTACACTCCGCTCTCTTCCCAGAACTCCTTCGATAAACGATATTTCAAGCAAAATAGCCGCAGGACTCAGCTGCGTATCAACAATTAAAACCTGATTCAGAAAATTATGCTCATGATCAAAGCCCCAGGGTTCCGATTCATATATTGAGGAAGTTCTTAATATATAACCAATTCTATCAGAAATTAGACTCTTCGTTCTCTCAAGGTAACCCTCTCTATTGCCAAGGTTTCCGCCAACTCCAAAGTAAACTTTTGCCATCTTAAATCAATTGAAAAGAATAATATGCAAATTTGCTGAAAATAATAATCAAACATAGCGATTAAACATTTTTTTTATACTTTTAGTTCATTAAATAAAGTAAACATTCTTAAATAACTTATCAACTATGAAAACTTTTCTAAAATACCTACTTGCTTCAATACTAGGTTTTATCATTGCTTCCTTTCTATTATTCTTTATTCTAATTGGAATAGTTGGAGGTATAATGTCTTCGTCAAAAAATCAGGTTGAAGTTAAAGACAACTCAATTCTGTATATCAACCTGAACAAGGAGATAGTTGATAGGGCCTCGAATAATCCGTTTAATGGGTTCGACTATGCCAGCATGCAACCCAAAACCAGCCTTGGGTTAAACGATATCCTAAAGGGCATTGAAAATGCTAAAAGCGATTCCAAGATTAAGGGGATTTTTATGGAGGTTGATGCTGTAAACGCCGGTGCTGCTACCGTTAACGAGATTAGAAATGCCCTGCTAGATTTTAAAGAATCGGGCAAGTTTATTGTCAGCTACAATGATGTTTATAGCCAAAAGGCTTACTTTTTATCTACAGTGGCCGATAAGATTTACTTGAACCCCGAAGGTGCTGTTGATTGGATTGGTCTAAGGGCAGAGATAATGTACTATAAGAACATCCTCGAAAAACTGGGGGTTGAGCCACAGATTATTCGTCATGGTAAGTTTAAAAGTGCTGTTGAGCCTTTTATGCTCGATAAGATGAGCCCCGAGAATCGTGAGCAGATATCGACCTTTATTGGATCGATCTGGAATCATTGGGTTGAGGGAATCTCAAAATCAAGAAATATTTCAATTACTGAGCTAAATCGTTTAGCGGATGATATGGTTATTCGCAATGGCAAAGCCTCATACGATAATAAACTTGTCGATAGTTTAATTTACAAAGATCAGGTGATCGATATCCTTAAGAAACGACTAAAAGTCTCTGATAAAAAGGATATTGTTTCGGTTAGCCTTGATGATTATGCTAAAATACCGACCCCGCTAAAAGGGAAAGGTCTATCAAAGAATAAAGTTGCTGTTATCTATGCAAGTGGTAATATTGTAATGGGTAATGGGACCGATGGAGAAATTGGATCGGAAGGATTTGCGAAGGCAATTCGCGAAGCACGTCGCGATAGCACAATTAAGGCCATTGTTCTTCGAATTAACTCAGGAGGCGGAAGTGCACTTGCATCGGAGGTAATCTGGCGTGAAATGGTCCTTGCCAAAAAAGTTAAACCCGTAATTGTTTCGATGGGTGATGTTGCCGCATCAGGTGGTTACTATATCGCTGCTCCTGCCGATACAATCCTAGCAGATCCAACAACTATAACGGGTTCAATCGGGGTATTCGGAATGTACTTTAACGTTAAGGAGGGGATGAATAAAAAACTTGGAATTAATGTTGAGACCGTATCAACCAATAAACATTCCGATTTTGGTTCAATGTATCGCCCATTAACAGCCGAGGAACGTGCAGTTGCTCAGCTTGGTGTTGAGGATATCTACCAGTCGTTTATTGGCCATGTAGCAGAGGGAAGAAATATTCCAGTTGCAAGAGTTGACGAAATAGGACAGGGTAGAGTTTGGAGTGGGGCTAATGCAATTGACATTAAGCTAATCGATCAGTTTGGAGGACTAAAAGCTGCCATTGCCGTAGCTGTTAAAAAGGCCAAGCTCGATAATTACAGGATTACCGAGCTTCCTAAACAAAAAGATCCATTCCAGCAGATAATTGAGGATTTAACGAGAAATACAAAAATATCAATCCTAAAGGATGAGCTAGGAGCTGCTTATAGCCAATACAGCAACCTAAAGAGCATGCTCTCGAATCAGGGTGTTCAAGCTCGTATACCTTATGCAATCGAATTATACTAATTAGAGTCTGTCCATAAAGTCAACCATTTGCGTCATTGCGAGGGTTTTTTCCGAAGCAATCCATTGGTTATTAATGTTGAGATTGCTTCACTTCGTTCGCAATGACGAGTTTATGGACAGACTCTAATTAGTTTTATTGAAAGCAAAACAGGGTGCTCCATATTCGGAACACCCTGTTTTATTAATTGCTAATTCAATCAATTCATTGATAGCTTTAAATTTGATACCTTTGACAAAGTTGAAGTTTCATCTACCTTAAACTATGTGGAATAAACTTAAATATATTCTTGCTCCAATCGCTATAATCTACGGGATAATAGTAAAGATTAGAAATCTCATGTTTGATTATAAGATTCTAAGATCAGTTTCGTTTAACAAACCCGTTATCTGCGTTGGAAACATTACCGTTGGAGGAACTGGTAAAACACCCCACGTCGAATATTTACTAAAACTCTTTTCACCCAGTTTTAACGTAGCTACGCTAAGCCGTGGATATGGCCGAAAAACTAGAGATTTTGGCTATGTTAAAGCTACTTCGAATGCTAATGAGGTTGGTGACGAACCTTTGCAGATGAAGTTGAAGTACCCATTGGTTCAGGTGACCGTTGATGTCGACAGGGTAAATGGAATCTCACTATTAATAGATGAGAACCCGGACCTTGATCTTATAATCCTTGACGATGCCTATCAGCATCGCTGGGTAAAGCCAGGGTTATTGGTTCTTCTTATCGATTTTAATCAGCGGATTACCCGCGATTCCTTTCTACCCATGGGCAGGTTACGCGATAGCGTAAAAGAGAAACGGAGAGCAGACATTGTTCTAGTAACAAAGTGCCCTGTTGATTTAAGCCAAGAACAAAAAGCATCGATATCAAATGAGCTGATGTTAAACCCAAATCAAAGCATCTACTTTACAACAATGATATATGGAGAACCAATCCCCGTCTTCAAAGAATTTGGGAAAAGCTTTGAATTAAACAAGAGTCAAGTAGTTTTTGCTTTTGCCGGAATCGCAAACCCCACTTTTTTCTTTTCTTATATCGATAATAAGGCAAAATTAATAGAATCGTATACCTTTCCAGATCATTTTACCTTTACCAAAAATAAAATTTACCCTATCTTTGAATCCTATTTAAAAAATGGGGCGCTCGGGAAAGCAATTTTTACTACCGAGAAAGATGCTGCTCGATTGCGGGGAATAGCTTCTCTTGATGAAGAATTCAAGAAGGCAATATTTTACATCCCAATTGAAGTGAAATTCCTCGATAACCAGGAGAATAATTTTAATAAACAAATTTTGACCTATGCTCGAAAAAATTAAAGAAACCACAGCGTTCATCCAGAGTAAAATAAAGACATTTCCTGAAGTAGGAATTATTCTTGGAACTGGTTTGGGTGGTTTAGTGCGTGATATCAAAAATCAGGAAGTTCTCGAATATAAAACAATCCCCAACTTTCCGCTATCCACCGTTGACGGCCATACTGGCAAGCTGATTTTTGGAGAACTGGGTGGCAAAAGAGTTGTTGCCATGCAGGGTCGGTTCCACTTCTACGAAGGTTACGATATGAAACAGGTTACCTTCCCCGTTCGAGTGATGAAATCGTTGGGTGTAAAATTTCTGTTCGTTTCGAACGCAAGTGGTGGCGTTAATCCCGACTTTGAGATTGGTGACCTGATGATTATTAACGACCATATTAATCTTCTTCCAAACCCATTAATTGGTATCAATACTCCCGAACTTGGAGCTCGTTTCCCCGATATGAGCGATGCTTATGATCATAGGCTTATCGCTTTAGCTAAAGAGGTAGCAAAAAAGAATAAAATCAAGGTTCAAGAGGGTTGCTATGTTGGTACAACCGGTCCAACATTCGAAACGCCCAAGGAGTACCAATACTTTAGAATTATAGGCGGCGATACCGTAGGTATGTCAACCACACCTGAGGTAATCGTTGCAAGGCATATGAAACTCCCCGTATTCGCCATATCAATCATCACCGACCTTGGTGTTCCTGGTAAAATCCAGGTTGTAACCCACGAGGAGGTACAGGAGATCGGCAAACAAGCCGAAAAGAAGATGACCCTGATTATGGAAGAGATGATGCAAAAGTTGTAAATCATTTCTTTATAAAACTTCTGAGCCGGATTTCTTATCCGGCTTTTTTTTGATATGAATTGCGGTCAAATTAATACTAATATCTATTAATCATCTCATGCAAATTACTTCTTTTGTTAACCCTAATCGAAAAATTCAATAAGTAATTGTAGTTTTGTAAAAAAGTGATTAACTAGTAATTGTCAATACAAACCTATGTTTAGGTATTTAACCATCATTGCACTTCTTATCCCTTTAGTAGGATCTCCCGCCAAAGACAAGAAAATAGATTCGCTCTACAATAGGCTGAGTATAGCTAACGATTCGTCGCAAATAGAAATTCTTACCAAGTTCACCTGGGAACTTCGCAATTCCGAGCCGAATAAATCCATTGAAATTGGGCTCAAGACCATTCAGAAAGCCGAAAAATATAAAGACTATAAGAACCTTGTTAATCTTTACAGCTATGTAGGTGTAGCATATCGAATAATAGGAGACTATTCCAAATCTACCGATTACTACTATAAGGGTCTTGAACTTGCTAAAAAATATAAACTTTCAGAACAAGAAGGATTCGCATATATCAACATTGCAAACCTTCATATCTACCAAGAATACTACAAAAATGCTATTGAGAACCTAAACAATGCAATGGCCATTGCAAAAAAAATAAACAACAAGCTGATGCTCTCCTATGTTCACCTCAACCTAGGAAGAGCAAAACTTTTATTAAAGCAATGCGACAGTGCAATGGTCGATTTTAATGAAGTTCTCAAGATTCGCCGAGAAATAAAACATACTTCAGGCCTTGCCGTTTGCTATAAATATATTGGCGATGCTTACATGCAGAAAGATGACTATTTTTTAGCCATTGAAAATTATAACACTTCTCAGCAATTAGTCGATAAAGAGTCGGATAAGGATCTATACGCAAATATCTTAATACGAAAAGCTGAACTATTCCTGAAAACCGGAGAAACCGATGTGGCCATTAAGTATGCCCAGATGTCGTACGATATTGCGAAGGAAATAGGAGCAAAACTTACAATACGTGATGCTCTTAAAGTAATTACTCAAGTAGATAAAGGGAAAGAGCGTTATCGCTTAGCTACAGGTAATCTCGAAAGTATAATTAGCTACAACGATACTCTGTTTAACCAGCGACTTTCAGAAAAGCTTTTTTTCCTTGAATATCAGTATGAAAAGCAAAAGAAGGAGGCTGAAATTGAAATAAAACAGCTAAAACTCAATAGAGCCCAATCACTATCAATAGCACTTGTAATCATTATAATACTTTTAGTTGGCCTTATTGGATTTGTTTTAGTTTCCCTTAAGCATAGGAAAGAAAAAAACCATCAACTCTTGCTTCAAAACTTGGAGATTAGTAATCAGCGATCAAATATTGAGGTAAAGAATAAAAATCTCGAAGAAGCTTATACCGTAATTGAAAACTATATAGTAAAATTAACCGATAACATTCGCTACGCCGAGCGGATACAAGAGGCATTGATGCCATCGCTTGAATCTGCAAAGACATTTTTTTCAGACATTTTTTGCTTCTACAAACCAAAAGACTTTGTTAGCGGCGATTTTTACTGGATTTTACAAAACAATAACAAGATCTTTTTCGCAGTAGCGGATTGTACTGGGCATGGCGTACCTGGTGCATTCATGAGTATAATTGGACTTGATATGTTGAATCAGGCTGTAAACGTGCATGATATTACAGAACCAAGTAATATATTAGACTATTTAAACATTGAACTTCCATTGAAGATGAATATTGGGGCAGATGAAATGGTCCTCAAAGACTCAATGGACATTGCTGTTTGTTGTTTCGACAAAGAGAGTATGACCCTTTCCTACTCCGGTGCGCTTATCCCTCTCATAATTTGCCGTAACGGTTTGATCATTGAAGAGAAACCATCGCCAATTTCAATAGGAATATCTAAAAAAATATACAACAAACCTTTCGAACAAAAGACAGTTCAACTCCAAAGTAACGATTGGATTTTTCTTTATACCGATGGCTTTAACGATCAGTTTGGGGGCGAAAGAGATCGAAAGTTTATGAAAAAACATCTTTTAAATCTTCTTGCAAATCTTAACCATTCGGATGGTAAGCATTACGCCGAAGAGCTCAATAAATCTTTTACCACATGGAAGGGTGTTGGTGAACAAATCGATGATGTTCTAGTTCTTGGTTTGTTCGTATAGATTTAAAGTTTCTCGGCTACTACACAGGTTTTCTTAATTTTTTTTACCTCTCCATTGGAGCTAAAGTATTCGATGTAGACTATATAAATCCCAATAGGTACTCTTTGATTCTTGCTATCCAGCCCATCCCATGTTAGAGTTCCTTCGGTTCCAATAAGTAGGTTTGATCCTAATCGCCGTACTTCTCTTCCCTCAGCGTTATATACTCTGATATTTGCAACACATCCATCGATGGGTAGCTTGTATGAGATTAGTAAGTAATCGTCCCTTCCATCTCCATCGGGCGAAAAGGTTTCGGGCGAAAGGGTAAAAGCATCGTCATTAACCGATGGTTCAACCCATTGTGAATTCTTGTAGCTAGGGGTTGCATAACCGACTGTTTGTGCTGCAGAATGCCATGTTGAAGTAATGGATGATTTGAAATCGGGATTAATCTTTTCGAGTGATATACCTTTAAAATCATTTAGCAACCTTGAGTGCATGGCTTCGCTGTAATGCAACTCATCAATTACAACTGAATCCTTATTCAGAAGGACAACGTGCCCCTCATCGTTATTGAGCGAAGCCATATTCGATACCTCAATAAAAGCCTTATCGTTTTCGGTATAATAGAACTTCTTTACAAGTTCAGGATCAACTGTGATCACCCCATAATCGTTGGGGAAGAGAAGTCTCGCTGTATCTGAGACGCAGTAGATCTGATCCAATTTATTTGTCGTGTTGCTCCTATTAGCGAGCAGCATCTTGCCTAAATCAATAGTTTTATCGGATCGGTTAACTATTTCTACAAAATCAACCCCTCCTGTATTGGGATTGAAGAGAACTTCGTTGATCACAATATCATTCCAAGCTGGAATTTGGGGTAAGGTAAAAGGCCAGCACTCGGGTACGAAATGGTTCCCCGAAAAATCGGTAATATTTTCGCTCAAACAAATGTTATACCTAATGCTTGGTGAGATAGGTTCTGACAGTGATAGTTGAATCGAGGAGTAATCATTTCCCAGCAGTGAAACATTTGCTGGAAATCCTATCCCATGATCGATCGTATAGTTTTTCGAGAAGGTGAGCATCAAGCTGTCCATGGGTTCAGAGAACTGGAGTATAACCGTTTGATCGGAGGTAATTCCGAGCGAAAGCAATCGGGGAGGGGTGATGTCGGCATTAGCTGCAGCAACTGAATTTATTGTGCAGGGTGTTCCTCCGCTAGGTGAAGTGGATGCTCTCCAATTCCTTTTCCCTTCCATCATATTTTGATAATCGA
>JAYTVX010000172.1:0-2265 GCA_043743775.1 Bacteroidales bacterium
TACATCTTTAGGGTAGAGCTCTCCCATGTTTATCTGATTACTCAATGGTCCACGGGGTGTCGAATCTCCAGTAATCTGAATTCCTTTTGGGATTAAAGCGGTTTTTAGCCGTTTGATACAACGTTTTCCTCTACATGCACCCATACCCAAGCGGGTAGTGTGCTTAACCTCATCAGCCGAAATAAATTTGCGATCACCAATGGTTTCTAATACCTCGTCCATGGTAACGTCGTCGCAATGGCAAACGTATGTTTTTCCCTCTGGTGTATATGTTGTTTTTGTAAGCCTAACTGGTCCTGGATAGTTTGATTTTACGACAAACCCACGAACATTGATCAGCTCATCGCCATGGATAGTAAGCGATTTAACGCGAGCGATATTGGTTTTGTTTGGCTTTCGAAGGATCTTCTCAACGACTCCTTCTCCCAACTTTCCCCCATTATTATCAACTAGGAAAACTTCTGAACCTTCTGTAACCTCGTATTCGATGGGTATAAATAGCCAATCCTTTGCATAATGATACCCGAATATTGCCAAGCCAGGGCATTGGTAAACGCAATCCATGCAACCAATACACTTCTCAAAGTCGATTTGAGGAACTGTGCTTGTAGATGTTTTTGTTATTGCTCCATGGGGACAAGCAAATTCGCAGGGATTACATGCAAAACCGAAAAGACAATCGATCTGAACGAATGGTTTCTTGGTTGTGCGTTCTTGGCTTGGTTTGTATGGGTCTTCAATTACTTTTGTTGGATGTTGTTGACTGTCGATATACTCTTTGCTGATTGATAGATAAGTATCGTAATTGAAACGTTCACCCATCTCCTGAAGTATCTCGTAGGCAACCTGCTTGCCGCGTAGTACAGCACTTGTTCCTTCACCGATACGAATTGAATCGCCAGCGCCGTAGCAGTTACGTCCAAAAATTTCGTTGCCTTTAATCAGCAGCTGATCATCAGGTACAAGTCCTGTACAGATATTTATAGCATCGATATCCTCAACGATTTGCTCTGTACCGGGGATTGGTTTAAAATCTTTACAATCGGCTATGATTGCTCCAATAATACCTGTATGGGTTTCGTTGGGAAGGGCTTTCACCAATATCTTGCTGAGCATAACTGGTATCCCCAAACGGCGAACCCTGTTGGCCTGAACAGGAAATCCTCCTTCGTTGGGCATAGCCTCAATAATCGCCTTTACATTTGCCCCAGCCTGCATTAGCTGGTAGCTGGTAAGGTAACCGATATTTCCCGCGCCAACTGTTAGTACATTCTTGCCAAGGAGAGTGAACTCCTGATTCATCATCTTTTGGACAACAGCGGCAGTATAAACACCGGGCAGATCATCGTTCTCGAAGGTAGGCATGAAAGGAACTGCACCTGTTGCAATAACAATATGATCGGCCTCTACAAAGTAGATCTCATCGGTCTTGGTATTCTTAATAGCAATGCGTTTGCCTTCAAGTATATCCCAAACGGAGCTATCGAGGAAAATCCCTTCGTGATTATCTCCAGCAAGCGTTTTGGCAATATCGAAACCGCGCATCCCCCCAAATTTTTTTTCCTTTTCGAAGAAGAAGAACTGGTGTGTTTGCATGTTAAACTGTCCACCAATTGTGGCATTATTATCAATTACAATATTCTCAATTTTGTGTTGAAGCAGAATCTCGCGGGCGGCCAAACCAGCAGGTCCCGCACCAATAATTGCAACCGAAGTTTTGTAAATCTTTGTAGATTGATTTTTATTTGGTGCTTTTATGCTAGGGGTGTAGTCCTTAGGAATTTCGTTAACCTCTTTTACACCATCAATATTGGTAATGCAAATACGTTTAATTTGACCATCAACAAGCATTTCGCAAGCACCGCATTTACCAATACCGCACTCTAGGCTTCGTTCACGATTTTCGATGCTGTGGCTATGCACAGGGTAACCTGCCTGATGGAGAGCGGCAGCAATGGTAAACCCTTCTTCTCCTTTAATCTCTTTTCCGTCGAATAAAAAAGAGATGATATCTCTTTTAGGAACATCAAGAATTGGGTGCTTCTCTATTTTATGCATGTTTAGTGAGTGTTATGATATGGATAAAAATGTATTTTACATTTGGCGTTCAAAAGTAAGGTTGATCGAAGTAATAGTCAATGATTATTGTCAGTAGTTAGTATGAGAAATAAATGTTTTGGTAAATCAAATTAATGGTAATGGAACAATGGAACAGGAATAAAATGAGTTAGGCATAGCTAATAAGGGATGACAGTAATACGACAT
>JAYTVX010000173.1:0-36343 GCA_043743775.1 Bacteroidales bacterium
TCATTCAATGGCTGATGGAACCCCTTTTGATTTGAATAAAACTTATAGGATAGCAACCAGTTCATATAGAGGTAACGGTGGCGGCGGTCATCTTTCAAAAGGATGTGGCTTATCTGCAGAGCAGATTAATTCTAGGCTAGTTTTTTCAACCGATAAGGATATTCGGTTTTACCTGATGAAGTGGATCGAAGAGAAGAAGGTAATTACGCCAAAATCGTTAAACTTGTGGAATGTTATTCCGGCTGATTGGGTGAAAATTGCTTCGGATAGGGATAGAGCATTGATGTTCGGTGCAAAACAAGAGTAAATACAAATTTCAAAACCTGAAACTCTGAAATATTGAAACTAGAAACCAATTAATATGGAGTTAAGTGAGTTTATAAAGCAGTTTGATTCAGGGAAGCGTCTTCCGTTGGTCGAGGAATTTTACACTTTGCAAGGTGAGGGATATCATACTGGTAGGGCTGCATACTTCATTCGGATTGGCGGTTGTGATGTTGGTTGCGCTTGGTGTGATTCTAAACTTTCATGGAATCCAGAACTTTTTCCACCCGTTGCCGTTGATGATATTATTGCTCATGCCGAATCATATCCTGGAAGAGCAATAGTAGTTACTGGTGGTGAACCTAGCCTTTATCCACTCGATTATTTATGCTCTGCATTTAAGAAGAAGGGTTTTCAAACCTTTATCGAAACATCTGGCGCTTATGATTTATCAGGTCAATGGGACTGGATATGTCTTTCCCCAAAACGTCAGCAACCACCTGTAAGTGGTATCCATTTAAAGGCCGATGAGCTAAAGGTGATCATCTCAGAACCTGATGATATTCATTGGGCCGAGGAGAATTCCAATTATGTTAAATCGAGCTGTCAGCTTTACCTTCAACCCGAATGGAGTAAGTTCAATTCAATTATTCCTTGGCTGGTCGATTATGCAATGAATAATCCGAAATGGAAGATATCGCTTCAATCACATAAATTCATGCATATTCCATAGATTAATATAATGAAAAAACTTGCTTTATCAATATTAGTTGTGTTTTTTATTGTACTGCAGGTTAATGCTCAAACGGGTAAACTTTCAATAACCAATAGTAAAGCCATTGAGCTATACAAAAAGGCTGGGGAATCTTATGAAAGGTATGATTATGATTCTGCGTTGAAATCTCTACTGGAAAGCATCGATAAGGAGCCAAAATTTATTGAAGCATATCTGATGCTTTCGCAGGTTTTTCAGGAGATGCGATTAGTTGATAATGCCATAGAGGCAGCAAATAAGGCGATTGCTATTAATCCTGATTTTTTTCCGAATATCTACTTTAATTTGGGTAATCTTTTTTTGTATAAAGGTGATTATCCGAATTCTAAAAGTAATTATGATAAATTTTTAAGCTATAGTAATGTTCGAGTTCAAACTAAAAAGTTAGCCGAGAAACGAAAGGCTTCCTGTGAGTTTGCCATTAATTCAATTCAAAACCCAGTACCATTTAATCCCATAAACATTGGGCCGAATATAAATACACATCTCGACGAGTATTGGCCTAGCCTATCAGCCGATGAAAATACATTGGTTATAACCTCAAATATTCCTAAAGATTCATTATCAGAACAGGTTCTCTATAATCGTCAGGAGGATTTTTTTATTAGCCACCGCGATTCCGATGGGAAGTGGGAATTGAAACAATCGATGGGTAAACCGATTAATACTCCATTTAATGAAGGAGCACAATCAATTACCTCCGATGGTAAAAAGATGTACTATACGGTTTGCCGTGGGGTTTGCAATATTTTTTGTTCTACGCTAACGTCAGATGGCACATGGAGTTCTCCAGCGCGCCTCTCAACTATAAATAGCAGTAAATTTTCCAATAAACAGCCCTCTATTTCGCCTGATGGCAGAACATTGTATTTTGTAAGTAATAGACCAGAAGGTTTTGGTAGCTATGATATCTGGAGATCAAATCTTAATGATGATGGAATATGGTCAGCACCTGAAAATCTTGGAGATACAATAAATACAGAAGGTAATGAGCAATCTCCTTTTATCCATTTCGATAATCAAACCTTATATTTCGCTTCTGATGGTCATACTGGCATGGGAGGCTTAGATTTGTTCGTTTCAAAGCTCAAACCGGAGGGAACTTGGTCAATACCAAAGAACTTAGGTTATCCAATCAATACCTATCGCGACGAGGACGGATTAGTAGTTAATGCACAGGGTACAACCGCCTATTACTCCTCCGATAGAGTCCCTGAAAATGGACGCGATATATACACATTCAATCTTTACCCCGAAATTCGTCCAATACCATCGTCATACCTCACAGGGACAATCAAAGATGCTTTAACAGGATTTCCAATTATAGCAAATTTTAATTTGATTGACCTTGCAAATGAGCATGAAATCATGAAATCGGTTTCATCCGATGATGGTAGTTACCTTGTATGTATTCCATCCGAGAAAAGTTACGCT
Source organism: Bacteroidales bacterium (assembly GCA_043743775.1). GTDB lineage: Bacteria > Bacteroidota > Bacteroidia > Bacteroidales > Tenuifilaceae > UBA8529. The sequence goes on from JAYTVX010000173.1 coordinate 2,474, forward strand.
TTTTATGCATCTGCAGCTGGTTATCTCTTTTACTCTGACCATTTCGATATGAAAGGGGAGCACTCAATCGACAAGCCATTTAAGAAGGATATCCTGCTCGATCCGATAAAGGTTAACCAAACAATGGTAATGCGAAATATCTTTTTCGATACCGATTCTTCTGTCCTTAAACCTGAGTCGATAGTTGAGTTAAACCGATTGGTTGATTTCCTTTCGGTAAATAATACATTACGGATTGAGATAGGTGGTCATACCGACAATCAGGGTATCGATAGCTATAATCAGTCGCTCTCTGAAAAGAGGGCAAAATCTGTTGTCGACTATTTAATCTCACATCAAATAGCCATAGAACGTGTGAAATGGTTTGGATATGGTAGTACTAAACCTATTGCTGATAATAAGACTGCAGAGGGTAGGGCTCAAAATAGACGGACAGAAGTGAAGATAACTGGGATGTAAATGGTTTTTAATGAGGCCTTATGAGAATACCTTTAATGAATATATTTAATCGAAAACCCATATTATTATTTACGCTTAGTAATTCAAATGGTATAAAGGTTCAGATTACAAATTATGGAGCTAAAATAGTCTCAGCATTTGTCCCTGATCGTAATGGCAAGTTCGAGAATGTAGTATTGGGCTACACTAGTCTAGATCATTATTTAAAAGGCCATCCATATTTGGGTGCAACAATTGGTAGAGTTACAAACCGAATCGGAAACGCTAAGTTTGAGATGGATGGACATGTCTATCACTTAGCAAAAAATCATGGTGAGCATCATATTCATGGCGGTTTTGTCGGGTTTGATTCACTCCATTGGGAGGTAACCGAAAATAAAGTGAATGAAGAGATCCCTAGCGTAGAATTCCAAATAATTAGTCCTGATGGTGAGCAAGGATACCCAGGAAATATTACAGTAAAAGTACGGTATTCACTCCTAAATGATAATTCATTAAAGGTTGATTATACTGCAATAACTGATAAGCCAACCATTGTCAATATGACCAATCATGCCTATTTCAATTTGAATCACGATTCTTCTGAAAATATTTATAAGCATAAAGCCAAATTTTTAGCGAGTAGCTACCTTGAAGCCGATATTAATTCCATTCCTTCTGGCAGAACTTTGAAAGTTGATTCTACTCCGCTAGATTTTAGGCAAGCCAAAGAAATAGGTTTAGAAATTAATAACCCTGTTGAGCCCATCTTAAGAATAGGGGGGTATGATCAATTTTTAATACTTGACAATTACCAAAAGGGTGAAATGAATTTAATGGCCGAGATTGAGGAACCAGTTTCGGGAAGAATTCTACAGGTATTATCAACTTTGCCGGGTATGCAGTTTTATTCAAGCAACTTTTTGGATACTATATTTCCTATGAACAATGGTAAAGTCAGCCCATCTAAACATTCTTCTTTTTGTATAGAACCCTCATATTTTCCAGATGCTCCCAATCATCCCGAATTTCAAAGCATTAGACTTAATGTTGATGAATCCTATAATGAAACGATTGTATATAAATTCTTAACGGATAATGAATGCTCTAGAATGACAAATCTTGAACGAAGAACGTAGGTAATAGCTGTTAGAATAGTTAATTTTCGAGCCAACCAATTCTTTTATTGACCACTCTTTTACCTGTTGGTATTGTTAGCAATAGCTGAAGATTAAAACGACTTGATATACTTATTTTATTGTCATATTTTGCCTCCCATTTACCAACAATGGTGAATAAATCTTTTTGATAGTATAGCCCAATGCTTGGCACAAGAATCCATTTAATACTGGTACTCCCATTTAAACCTTTATAGTATCGCCAGGTAAGTTCATTGCTAATCCCGGGTGTATATCCAAAATTCCCTTTCAAAAAGTTTTCTTTAAGTATAAGTTGATGTTGAATCGAAAAGTAAACAGCGTTTTTCTTCTCCATAAGTTTATAGTTTGAAGAATTGTTATATATCAGTTCACGATTTCCTGAGGGTCGATATTTGTAACCAAAATTGATCAACATCCTAGTGATAGGTTCATAAATACCTCCACCAAAATCATACATAAAATCGTTTTCGTTTGAAGTGAAACCGGTAAAAATATTAATGCCATTAATATTGAGTTTAAGTCTTGTTTTTTGACCCTTACTTTTGAGAAAAGTTGACACTCCATTACTTCCCATTTCGATGGACTGCTGATAGTAACTTTTTGTTAAGGATGGATCATCGGTTTTCGCTCCAAGGTCAACTAGTAACTTAAAGGCTTCAACAGAATTGTTTTTGATTGCAATTGATAATGCATTAATGTCTTTATTGTTGCCCCTATTTAAATCTGCTCCTGCATTGAATAATTTACTAATTAATAATGTATCGTTAAATTGAACAGCAATCATCAATGGAGTATTTCCTCTATTATCTGGAATATTTACATCAGCACCCGAATCAATGAGAATATCTGAGACCTCATTAGCACCCGAGTAGACTGCAGTTATCAGGGGTGTATTTCCAAATTGATCTTTTGAATTAATTGCTGCCCTAGATTTTATTAACAAATTAGTCATAAAGGGATAACCATACCCTGCTGCATAATGGAGTGGGGTTAGTTCTAATGAGTCTTTATCGTTTACTAAAGCGTTGTTCCTAATTAATAATTCAGCAATACTATCGTTATTTGCTTTTACTGCCATAAAAAGGGCCGTATTTCCATCTGATAACTTGTAGTTGACCCTTGCTCCATTTTCAATCAACTGTTTTACTATACCGTAGTGCTCATCCTGAGTTGCATAGATTAAAGGAGTAATACCTTGTTGAGTTGTTTTATTCGTATTTGCACCTAGTTTACAAAGGATCTTCAATAGTTTAACATCATTCTGAAAAGTTGCAAATAATAATGGGGTACAGTCGAATCCATTGACTTGATTAATATCAACACCAGAGTTCAACAAGATTTTTAATAAATTTTCAGTTGTTGTATAAGATATATTTGTATCAGATAACTTACGATAATCATCATTTAAATAGTATGTTAAATCATAAGCATAATAACCAAGAGCATAGAATAGTGGGGAAATCCCATTTATATCAGCAATGTATGTTTCAGCGTTATTCTTGATCAGAATTTTTAATTGCTCCACTTGCCTTCCTAAAATGGCCCATTGTAATGCACTTTCACCCCTAATGTTTCTAAAATTGACTTTTGCGCCTTTTTTAATTAATAGTTTAGTAATGTTCGTGTCACTACATACTGATGCACTCATCAATGCTGTGATTCCAAGGCTATCACAATAATTTGGATTGGCACCCTTAATTAATAAATACGAAACAAGCTGATAATCCCCTGAATCGATACTAGAAAAAAGATAATTATTAACGTTTGTTTTAAATGTATTTTTAGTAGCTGCTAATTTGCTCTCTTGTGAATAACTAAAGTGAGAAGAAACTAATAGAATAATAGGAAAAGTTAACCAAAACTGAGATTTATGCATTATCTTTTTTAGGAAAAAATTTAACAAAATATATGCCATTAATCAATAATAATAAACTGTTGATCCATATCATGATTATGAATTATTTTAAAGTTAGAAAAATCTAATTGAAAATGATAGATTTAACTTCTTGAAATAAATTATTAGCAATAAACCTTTAACCCATTCATGAATCATAAGGAGTAGAGCTCAACGTTTAAACTAAAAAATAACCCCAATGAAGAAACTATTAATCGTAATCAGTACTATTTTATTATTCTTAGTAAGCAGTAATGTTAAATCTCAGGAAAATAAACCCGAAGGTTATGTATTTACCACTTTAAAAGAGATAAAACACACTTCACCTAAAAATCAGAGTAGTACGGGTACTTGCTGGATTTTTTCCAGTTTGGGCTTCCTCGAAGCTGAATTGCTTCGATTAGGAAAGCCAGAGGTTGATTTATCTGAAATGTATATTTCAAAAAATACTTACTCTGATAAAGCCGATAGGTACATTAGAATGCATGGCACAATTAATTTTTCTGGAGGGGGCTCTTTTTGGGATGTTATTGAAACAATCAGAAAGTACGGTATTACTACAGAAGATGCTTTTAAAGGGCTTAATTATGGTGAGGATCAACACGTTCATGGAGAGTTGGATGATGCAACAAAAGCTTACTTGGATGCAGTCATAAAAAATCCAAACAGAAAACTTTCAACGGCATGGAAAAATGGACTTGAAGGTATACTCAGTGCTTATCTAGGCGAAAACCCAAAATCATTTTTATATAATGGTAAAGAATATACACCTAAATCATTCGCCGAATCGTTGGGCTTAAATCTAGATGATTATGTTTATATAACTTCATTCTCACATCACCCTTTTTACAGTAAGTTTATTCTAGAGGTTCCCGATAACTGGGCTGCTAAAGAAGAATATAACCTCCCGATTGATGAATTTGCGCAAATATTCGACAATGCCTTAGATAATGGTTATACAATAGCTTGGGCTAGCGATATAAGCGAAAAGGGATTTTCTTATAAGAATGGTCTTGCTATTGTACCCGATGTGAATGTTGCCGATATGTCGGACTCTGATAGAGCCAAATGGACCAACCTCTCTGATGAAGAAAGGGAAGCACAGCTCTATATTTTCGATAAACCAGGTTTAGAAAAGATTATAACTCAAGAATTGAGACAAAAGGGATTTGATAGCTATCAAACTACTGATGACCATGGAATGTTAATCGTTGGAACAGCCAAGGATCAAAATGGTAAAATCTACTATAGGGTAAAAAATAGCTGGGGAATAGCTGGAAGTAAATATAATGGTTACTTCTATGCTTCAAAAGCCTTTGTTTTATATAAAACTACTTCAATTATGGTTAATAAGAACTCAATACCTAAAGCTATCGCAACTAAATTAGGTATTAGGTAGTTTTAGAAAGAAATAAGAGGATATCGAATCAGTATCCTCTTATTTCTTTACTTTTCCTTTATTTAAAAGCTGTAGGTAATAATTTTTACAAAAAATGATTACAACCTTTTTTTTTATTACCTTTACCGTCATAGAATTGTTTCACCTAAATAAACGATTTTATGCCATCGAGTACGGGACTATATATAAAAGGAACATCAAAAACTCCTGAGGTAGATTTTGCATCTGGAGTTATTCAGTTGTCGGGTCGTTCTATTCCTGAGGATGCCGTTGCATTCTATCAACCATTGATTCGCTGGGTTGCTTCTTACGTGGAAAAACCCGAAAAATTCACGAAGGTGAATTTCAAGATAGAGTATATCAATAGCGGTTCAAACCGTTTTATCTATGCTATATTTAAGCTGCTTGATGAATGTTCCTCTAAGGGTTATGATATATCAATTACTTGGTACTACGAAGAGGATGACGATACAATTAGAGGCTTAGGGAAGGACTTTCAATCGTTACTTAAGGTTCCGATTAAGCTCGTTGAGATTGTGTAAGAATCCAAGTTGAAGCATCTCCTTGAAATTTCAATCGAATTTTTCTCTCTTTTTGCTAGTTACCAAGAAAAAACATAATTGCACAAAATGTATAAATGCTTAATTTGTGGATATCTATATAATATAGAGGAGGGTGATCCGGAACATGGTATTGAACCCAATACCTCGTTTGAAGCAATTCCTGAAACATGGGTTTGCCCGGTCTGCGGTGTAACCAAAGATCACTTTGAAGGTATTTAGTATAATAAGCGATAATTGTATTAAAAAAGAAAGCTGCTATTTAGCAGCTTTCTTTTTTCTTTTACTCCGGAATTTTGGTTAAAACATCCAGAAGCAAGTCCCAGTATTTTTGGGTTGTTTTAATATTTAATCGTTCATCGGGGGAGTGAGCTCCCTTAATTGTAGGTCCAAATGATATCATATCAAGGTAGGAGTATTTCTCAAGAAATAAGCCACACTCTAACCCTGCATGAATTGCCCGAACAACTGGTTCAACACCAAATAATCTGATGTAAGCCGATCGCGTAATATTTAAAATCTCAGAATTCGTATTTGGTGCCCAACCTGGATAACCTTCCGAGTGTTGAACGTTGGCATTGGCAAGTCTAAATACACTTTCCACCATGTTTGAGATATCATGCTTCAATGATTCAACGGCACTCCTTTGACTTGTTGTTACAAGTATTTGATTATCCTGGATGAACTTAACCGAAGCTAGGTTTGTAGAGGTTTCAACTAACCCTTTGAGTTGCCTACTCATCGATATTACCCCATGAGGACAAGCGTAAAGAGAGTTCAATAAATCAAAATGGGTTGGTTCATCTATTACGAATTCAGGTATATCGTGGCTCTCAATTAGAATTGTAATACCTGGTTCAACGTCCTTAATCTCATTGAAGATCTCCGCTTTGAATAAATCAAAGTCCTTTAAGAGTAACTCCTTTTCATCGCTATGAACAGTAAATACTGAATACGCTTCGCGTGGAATTGCATTTCGGAGGTTGCCACCATCAAGAACTGAAAGCCTTAAATCGTATTTATTGGTACTTTTCCAAAGGAATCGTGAAATAATCTTGATCGAATTGCCCAAACCTTTATCAATATCGTCACCGGAATGTCCACCGGATAAACCTTTCACAATAATCTTGAAGGCGATAAAATCGGTTGGAACTTTTTCCTGGTCATAAGCAAAGGTTGCTACGGTGTCCAAACCCCCAGCACATCCGATAAAGAGTTCTCCTTCATCCTCTGAGTCAAGATTCAATAGAATTTTAGAGTCAAAAAAACCAGGTTTCATTTCAAATGCACCGGTTAAGCCTGTTTCCTCATCAATCGTAAATAGACATTCAATAGGACCATGCTTAATGCTTGAAGAGGCCAAAATAGCTAATTGGGATGCTATACCAATACCATCATCAGCACCAAGGGTAGTTCCCTTTGCTCTTACCCATTCACCATCAATGTAAGGGATAATGGGATCGACATTAAAATCATGTACAACATCGCTATTCTTTTCACAAACCATATCAATATGGCTTTGGAGAACAACGGGTTGAAGTTTCTCAAAACCTGGTGTTGCGGGTTTTTTAATCACAACACTCCCTGCAGCATCTTGACTTGCTTCTAAGTGCTGCTCTTGGGCAAAATCCATTAGGTATTTTGCTATTTTCTCTTCTTTCTTCGATGGACGTGGAATCTTGCAAATCTCAAGAAAATATTTCCATATCTCAGTTGGTTGTAGTTGTTCAATTTGATTCATCGCATTATTTTTTATATGGGGTAAACTTAGTATTTTATTTCTCCTCTTAAAAAAAAGGAGGATTTTTTTTTAAGTTTTTGAAATGATTGGTGTGATAAAATAAAATCTATACATTTAAGTATTATAATATCAACACTATATAAAAATGATTAAGAAAATTTTATTTACCCCAAACAAAAAAACATATCCAACCTTAAATTATACATAGATTTCAAAAAAGAAATCTAATTTTGCGACCAATTAGAAATAGATTTTAAATGATTGATAAAACAGAGCTTCTTAACCTACTTATTACTGCCATTAACGCTTCGGTAAGAGCAGGAAAGTTGATTTTAAACGTTTACGACTCGAATGATTTTCAGGTAAACCTTAAATCGGATAAAACGCCTTTAACTTTAGCCGATAGGGAAGCTCACACCGAAATATTAAATTCTTTATCCAAAACGAGAATACCTACCCTTAGCGAGGAGGGTCGAAATATTCAGTTTGAGGAGCGTAAGGGGTGGGAGTATTTTTGGCTAGTTGATCCGCTCGATGGAACCAAGGAGTTCATAAAAAGGAATGGTGAGTTTACAGTTAATATCGCTTTAATTGTGAATGGTACTCCTATTATTGGGATTATTTATGTCCCAGTTTTAAAGGATCTCTACTTTGCGCTTAAAGGTGAGGGTGCTTACAAAGTTAAATCTATTGAACCTACGTTAACTCCAAACTACAGCTATGAGGAGTTGACTAAATTAGCAAGCAAACTTCCACTGGTGCATAAGCGCGATAAACTGATTGTTGTTAGTAGTCGATCCCATATGAACCCAGAAACGGAGGAATTTATTGCCAATCTCAAACTGAAGTATGGTGAAATTGATCATCTTACCCAGGGATCATCGTTAAAGTTATGCCTGATTGCAGAAGGAACAGCAGATATATATCCTCGCTTTAGCCCAACATGGGAATGGGATACAGCTGCAGGCCAAGCCATCGTTGAAGAGGCAGGATGCCATATCATTTCAGCCGATACTAAGCAGCGAATTGTTTACAATAAGGAGGATTTACATAATCCTTGGTTTATTGTTAAAGCAGACCAAGGTATTGGATAATGGATTGTTCAAGTTATCAGCAATTCACGGAAACAAACAGCTAATAACCTATAAATGTCTTTACAGCATCTTCGGGACAATCAATAGTTGCATCATATATAATAGCATCGTTGAGGCTCCATTTCTGTTGAACATCCCTAAGAAAATGTTTACGTACTGAAATAATAAGGGGGTTTTGGTTCTTTTCCAGAATTTCACCTAATGCTGATGCCCAAATATCTCCATGTAGCTCCATATTTCCAATTTCATCAATAATTATTATAGTTTTTGCAGGAGCGTTGTTCACCATTTCAGAACCCCTTCTCATTGCATCGGGGTTAAACCTAAACCTACCGTGCAATGGCCATTTTTCAGTGATTGTATCACAAAGTAGAACGCTTTCTTTGCTTGGGAGTGAGGTTAAGGTAAACGTATTTCGAATCTTCTTACTATCCCAAGTCCCCTCGGCATAGAAACCAGAGTATGGAATCTTTTTTTCTTCAAGTATTGTTACTATCTCCTTGATAAAGGTTGTTTTACCGCTACCTCGATCAGCGGTGACGATGATGATTGGATACTTTTTTCTAATGATCTGATGCTTACTAACAGCCTCATTCACAAATCGGCTAATGAATCTTTCAGGTTGTTTAAAGTCTAATTTCATTTCCTTTAAATGTTCAATATATCCGGGAAGAGTTGAGAATGCAAGGGATGTAGCCTGATAAATTGTTTCGAATCGACCATTAATAAAGAAATTCTTGATGCTATTGCTACTCAGTTCCGTTCCTATTGCAGCAAATGCTACGATTACAGTTGATGCTCTACTCAAAATTTTCATTCCATCCGGCAACCATTTAAAATCGGTTATATTCTGAAACGAAATGAATGGAATAATGAACGAGAGGACAATTAGAGGTAACCAAAAACTGAACTTTGATAATATTGCTTTTACCTTCGGGTATCTTATTAAACAGATTAAAATATATACGATCGATATGGATGTAGAGTATAGAATAGTTACAGATGATTGAATGCTAAGAACTATGATAAGAAAGGCTAAATGAATAAACGGAACAAAAAATGCTTTAGCTAAATTACTTTCCGGTATTGTTGGTACTCCAGTAGTTGTTTTTTTTAGTAACTCAGGTAATTCCAATACTCTCCGACTTAATTTTTTACCTGCTACGATACCCATAGTTGATGCTATAGCCCCGATAATAAAATAGATAATAATAATTGCCATGATAGGCCACCAGACATTACCATTACTTACCCCTAGCTGGTTTATCGATAATTTGTAAACTGTAATGTAGGCATCAACAATACCTTGCCCATAAACAAGCAATAATCTTAAAATCTTAAATATTAGAACCGAAATTACCGCTAGGCCACCACCTACAATAAAACCTATAAGATTATTCCCGAATAGAAGTACTCCAGCCTCAAGAAGGAACCCTTCGAGTGTGATACCAAGGATGGGAGTAAGGATTACAGCACTCGGTGATATTGATTTAAGCAAGGCACATATTAACCCTGCTCGCCAAAGCAATCCTGGGGTTTTCCATTGTGATTGAAAAGCAATGACAATAAGAACACCAGTGAAAGATAGTATGGTACCGGCTAGTAGAGGGAGAGCTAAGTTGTGGATGAAACTACCCGCAACAATTTCAAAAGCACCCCATAGTGAACCTACAATTGCTGCTTTTTGCCACACCAATGAAAGCTGTTTATCCTTTAACATTAATCTAATTGAGAAAAAACAAAAGTAGCATTAGTTTTATACTATAGTTTGTTCTAAAGGATGCAATCGCAATAGAAAGATTGCCTTGATAGATACCAATCAGCACAGTGTTTATTCTTGTGCATAAAGAATATTACAAGAAACTAATTGGTATTAGAGTAACCTTTTAGGATTTTCGAATAGATGAACTAGAAATGAACTACCTCGCCGCAATCGGTCGAGGTATCTAAACGGGAATTATTTTCTTATCGCCGCAAGCGGCGGGGAATATATCCCTAGAGATCCCTCGGCTTCGCTCGGGATCAGTTCTACTAAATAATTTTGTGAAACAAAATTATAGTCTCACTGATTTAAATGATAATTGAGACATTTAGGATTGCTGAAAGTTTTAAGTTTGTTCTTGATTTTAAACAATAGGTAAACGAAAGTTTTTGACTATAATAAATACTTAGAAATTTTAATATTGCAAAAAAGTATACCTACATAACAGTTTTGTATTATTTTTTTGAAATATCTTTGTGTTTGGCTATTTTTAGGCAGAATGAAAAAAATAAAATATAGCAATGATTGAGCTCTCAGTAGTTATACCAGTTTTTAACGAGCAGGAGATAATCCCTCAACTTTACAGTAGGATCCAAGCTGCTGTTGGCTCAATAACCTCCGATTATGAGCTCATTTTTGTAAACGATGGGAGTAAGGATGCTACCCTGTATAGACTGATTGAACTTTCAACACATGATAAAAAGGTAAAGTTTATCAACTTTAGCAGAAACTTTGGGCATCAGATTGCCGTTACGGCAGGATTGGATTATTGTCGGGGTAAAGCGGTTGTGATTATCGATGGTGATTTACAGGATCCACCGGAGATTATTCCCGACATGTATCGTAAGTTCCAGGAGGGCTTTGAGGTAGTTTACGCTAAAAGAACCAAGAGGAAAGGAGAGACCTTTTTCAAACGTTTTACGGCAAAACTTTTCTACCGAATTCTCAAACGAATTACATCGGTCGATATCCCTATGGATGTTGGCGATTTTAGGTTAATCGACCGTAAAATTGTTGATTGCTTGAAGCTAATGCCTGAGCAGAATAAATTTCTTCGTGGTCAGATTGCATGGCTGGGTTTTAGGCAAACTTTTGTAGAGTTTGAAAGGGATAGCAGGACAACTGGGAAAACTGGATATCCGCTGGGCAAGATGATAAAATTTGCCCTTGATGGAATTACCGGCTTTTCAAATACTCCTCTAAGATTAGTAACAAACCTTGGTGTTTTCATATCATTTGTTGCTTTTGTAGTCATTATTTATGCGCTTTATGCGCACTATTTCATGCATCAGACCATAACTGGTTGGACCTCGTTAATAATTAGCTCGATGTTTATTGGCGGAATCCAACTTCTATCCATCGGAATTATTGGAGAGTATATTAGCAGAATAAACACGAATGTTCGCAACCGACCACTTTATATTGTTGAGAAAACGAATATTGAATCTACAAATGTTTAGTAAAGGGTATAGCAACCAAACCGCTTCACCGAAACGATTAAGAAGAAGAAATTTTTTCTTTGGATTATTTATTGTATTTATTTGTCTATGGGTATTTACTGGATCTCGCGATAAGGACATTCTTGAACCAGTCGCTATAAAGAAACATGGAACCGCTATCATAATAACTGGTGCAGCCGCTAAAATCTCTCAGGAGGCCGCTTTACTTGAGCACCTTGATAATATCGGAATGCTTAAGGATGTAGTTTTTATTTCAGGTGCTAGTTCAGGTTCATTGAATGCAGCTGTTTTGAATGCAATTCTAAACGGGAAGTATACTTGGAAAGAGTATAAAGAGATCCTAGGTAGGCTTACAAACGATGATATTTTTATTAAAAATGGCAATAAATTACCCGTAAATACCGAACCGCTAAGATCTTTAATTACAAGTATTGTATCCGATAGGCTAGGCTATATTACACTTGCCGATTTGCCGTACCCAACCTCTTTTTCAGTTGTAAATTCTAAGGTACTTCCATTAAGGGACAGAACTTTTAGGTTAAGTAACCGAAAGATTAATTCTGAAAGTGATTCAACGCTTAACATTGTAGATGTTTTAATGGCTTCAGCATCTTATCCCCTTGCATTTCCTCCTGTTTTTATTCGTAATGTAAAAACCATACCCAATGTTCCTTACCTTGATGGTGGTATTGCTGCTGACCATGTTCCATACCATGCTCTTATTGAATTTGAAAAATCTAGAGGTATTGAGGTTGAGAAGATGATTATTATTAGTAGGAAGCGCGATACCATTTCCAATTTTAATGAGGAGTTACAGCTGTTTGGTATTGATAAGTATAAATTCTTAGATAAGATGGGGTTTTCACCTGAGGCTTTATCAAATAAAGGATTCTATAAGAGGTTAAGGGAGTTACAGAAAGATATTCCAAGCCTTGCTGAGCGGACTTATGTCTATGTGCCCGATTTTAAGGAAGATTTTTTGATGTTTGATTTTAGCAACCTTAATCTGCAGTATGAAGTAACTTCTCAGTGGGCACAAACACATAGACCTATACCCCTGAATGAATACATTAAAAGATAAATAGTGATAAATTTAAGTTTTAAAAAGCTTAACCCTGTGGAGATTTTAAGGTATGAATAGGATGTAAGAATAGTTTGGTTATTATTGTCAAAGAAGATGGTATCTAATTTGTAGTGTCAAAGAATTGAAAAATTAGCTAAAAATAATTACATACTTAATTTAACTGAAATCAAATGGAAACAAGTATTAGAGAACGAAACGGATTACTATTTTTATTGGTATTCATCTTCATTACTTTTAAAGTAAATACTTCTATTGCACAGAATAATGAGCCTGTAATTGTAAAAGATAAAGATGTTCAGAATGCTTTAACTTATTACGATAAGGAGGATTACAAAAAAGCAAAGAATTCAATTGATGCGATAATTGCAAAAAATGAAAAGAATGCTGATGCACATTATGCTCTTGCCATAGTATTGTCTAAGTTAAACAAACTTGATGATGCTATTGATGAGAATAAAAGAGCTATTGAGCTGGATGGGAACAATGCAGATTATCATTATACATTAGCCAGGTTACACATGTTTGAAATAAATACGGCTAGTATTTTCAGTAAAATGTCGATTAGTAGCAGTATAAAAGAAGAGCTAATAGCAGCACTTACGATAGATCCAAACCATAGGTTAGCCATGATAAACCTTACAGGTTTTTATTCTCAAGCACCCAGTATAGCAGGTGGTGATAATGAAAAAGCGCTTGAACTAGCGAATAAACTATTAAAGCTAGATGAAAAACAGGCCCGAATATTTTTAGTTCAAATCTATACCGCTAAGAATAATAATGCTAAAGCAGTTGAAGAGGTAAATAATCTAATCAAAATTGATGAGTACTCAGGAAGGTTTATGTTAATACAGGGCTTGAAGAAAAAAGGAGATTTAGCTAAAGTCGAAGAGCAGTATAAGATTATTGAAGCTAAGTATGGAAACAACCCCGATTACTTTGCTTTTTTTAACGATTATGGGTATTTTCTACTCGGTCAAAAACGTGTTGATGAAGCAATCGAAAAACTAAAGAAACAGGTTCAGCTTGCCCCAAAATCAGCAAATGCGCATGATAGTCTTGGTGAAGGCTATTTTACGAAGAAAATGTATAAAGAATCATTAGCTGAATATACAAAAGCGGTTGAGCTAAAACCCGATTTAAAAAGTGCAAAAGATAAAATTGAAGAGATAAAAGATCTTTTGGAAAATTAGAGAAAACCTATAAAGAGAATTATTATAAAGGATATTTAACAAGATATTCTTCGAGCAAAGAACACTAAGTTCATGAAAAAGATCGCAAAGAATAATATTTCTTTGCGATCTTTTGCGTTTTGTTTTGCTGGCTCTGCGTGGACCCCGAAGGGTTCCCCTAAATAAATTGTTTTACTATTTTCCTCCAGCTTCTAAATTCTCTAAAAGGTATCGTGTTAACTCATTGTAAAGGTGAATGGTTGTTCCTTTTCCCTCCCTGATACTATGCGTACGATTTGGGTATGAAAGCATCGTATAGTGCTTATTATATTCAATCAACTTGTTAATCAGTTTTTCAGTGCCCTGGTAGTGAACATTATCATCGCCAGTACCATGAACGATTAGTAGGTTTCCCTTTAAGTTTTGTGCAAAGGTTATAGGTGAACCTTGGATATAAACCTCTGGGTGTTGCTGTGGGGTACTTGTAAAACGCTCCTGATAGATGGCATCGTACAGATGAATATCGGCAACTGGTGCTACCGCAATACCGGTTTTGTAGATATTGGGGTAACGGAACATGGCATTAAGCGTGGCAGAGCCACCACCGCTCCATCCCCAGATTGCATAACGACTAGTATCCACAAAATTGTATTTCTTCCCAACTTCAATGGCCAGCTTGGCCTGATCGGATGAGTTTAGTACACCGATCTTTAGGAACATGGATTTTCTCCATTCCCGTCCCTTGGGCGCTGGCGTTCCTCTGTTATCAAAGGACATGATGATGTAACCCTTTTGGGCAAGCATCAGATGCCATAGGTAGCTATTACCTCCCCATTTATCGTTTACTGTTGTATTGAAGGGTTCACTGTATACGTAGAACAGAACTGGATATTTCTTGGTTGGATCGAAGTTGTATGGTTTAATCATAAATCCATCAACATCTACGTTTCCTTCAATGGTAACCTTAATTTGCTCAACAGGTAGTTTTTTCAATTTGGCATAATTCGCTTTCAGCTTAGCATTATCGACCACCTGCTTAGCTATCTTATGATCTGGTAGAGAAACGAGATAGACTTCAGAGGGATTATTAAATGCGGAGTAAGTATGAATTGCCCATGCTGCATTGGGTGATATTTCGTAAGTATTAGTCCCGTTATACTGAATAGGAGTAAGCCTTTCAGGTTTACCCTTACCGTCAATCTTAGTCCGCCATAAATACCTTTGAGTGGTATTTTCAGGTGAAGCGATATAGTAGATATACCCTTTCTTATCATCAATCAGCTTAATCTCAATAATATCGAAATTCCCTGAGGTTATAGGTTTAACGGTTTTTCCATCGCGCGAAACGTTATACATTTGTTTCCAACCCGAACGTTCGCTTATCCATGTAAACGATTTTCCATTATCTAGCCATTTTAAATCATCAACAACATCGAGCCAGGCAGCATCCGTTTCGGTGATGACATTGGTAAGATTGCCCGTAAGGGCATTACCTAAGAAAACCTGATCAATATTCTGATTCCTATTGATATACTGTATAATCACCTCTTCCGATGATGCAGCCCATTCCATCCGTGGAACATAATTGTTGTGAGGATCACCCTGGAGCTTCATCCATGCGGTTTCTCCTCCATCAGAATTAATCACACCAACCCTACATGATGATAAGGTTTGACCTGCCTTAGGGTATTGAATGGGTATAATGTAGGAGTAAAGGGAGTCGGTATTATTAATCATATAGAAATCGCGTACGCTGGATGCATCAAGTTGCCAGTAAGCAATGCGCTTGCTGTCAGGACTCCAACGGAAGCCATCACGGCAATCGAACTCCTCCTCGTAAACCCAATCAAATGTTCCATTGATTAGGGTTTCTGAGCCATTAGCTGTTAATGGTTTAATATCGTGACTTATTAAATTCTCAACGTAGATATTATGCTTCGAAACGTAAGCTGCTCTGGTACCATCGGGCGATACTTTAGCGAACATAAGGCTCGATGAAGGTAACGATTTCCCAAGCTGGTTAAGCGATTTAGTCGTTAGATCTAGCACCCAGTAATCCCCTCGGGTATTATAACGCCAAACCTTTTTCCCATTGGTAAAGATTACCAGTTTCGTGGCATCTGGTGACCATGAGTAGCTCTCGATGGATAATGGCTCGTTGGAGCCTTGTGGTATAAGATTTTCAGCGGTGACAAGAATAACTTTTGTACCTGTTTTTGGATCTACCTTTACGATATTCTCTGCGTTTTTAATAGTTGTTGAGGATTCAAGTGCAGTATAGCCGTTTCCATCGGGAAGCCATTCGGTTGAACCACTCTTTTGCCCCTTGAATTCGCTTGAATTAAATATTCTATCGATGGTGAGTAACCCTTCATCGGCTTGTGCGAAGGCTAAGCTACCTAAGAGTGTAAATGAAATGATCGAAAGTAATTTCTTCATATCTTTAAATGGATTGTGATGTTGAGTTTTTTTAATAGGATGACAATTATAGAACAAAAAAACCGTCCAACAGTTCAGTAAGACGGTTTTTTAAATGAATCGTTTAATCCTGCTATTTCGCTACAAATTGTTTAGCGTAGTATTTAGCAGTAAGCTTTTCGCCAGTAGCGCGTTGAATCATATCGTTCCATTGGTAGAAACAACCAGGTTTAAATACCTTCTCTTTTAAGTAGTCTCCAACCTCAGGATGATTAACAAAGCTAACATTCTTGTAATCGCTGTTCTTGAGTACATTATCGGAAATGTAGTAGAATAGCTGCGAAGCAAGTAGTTCCCCCATCAAATAGTTGTGGTAGTAGCAAGGGTATAGTGCAACATGGATTTTTGTAGCCCAATCGGGTTCGTTACGACCTTCGGGTTTTTTAAGTAGCTGATACTTTTCAACCAATGTCCACCATAACGCATTAAGATCTTGATCGGGATCAGCATACATCGCTTTCTCGAATCGATACATTACTTGAGCCCAACGGCTAAAAGTCAACTGCTCAAGACGAAGTGATTTTGCACAAACATCAGCAATTTCTTCTTTCTGCGCGGGTGTTATAACTCCCATATCGAGCATCCATTGTGGATTACTTGCACATCGACCCATAATCATTGCAATAGCTTCCGTGGTGAAGGTATGAGCTGCATCGCGGAGCATATAAGGTTTTGCAGGATCATAGTACTTGGAGTAACTGGCATGTCCATACTCGTGAAGCATAGTACCCATCCAGCCCATGGTAGGTTTAACGTTACAAAGTACCCTTACATCACCATTGCGGTCGATATCGGTGCAGTATGCATGTTGATTCTTTCCTGGTTTCTCGAAGAGGTCAGATTTTTTGATGATATCATCAACATTAAGATTGATGCCATTGTAATATTTAGCGGTTAAATCTACTAAGTCTTTATCTTTGTAAAACTGATCGAGATCAACATTATAAATTTTTGGTGCTTCCTGGAAGAACCTGTTCTGATAATGCCAAGGCATTAGCTGCTCTTTGGTAATGCCATACCTTTTTGCAAAGTAGGTATCGATATCACCCTTAAGCTCAGCAAAAGCAATGCTTGTAAGATTATCGAGCTCATCGAATAGGGCGAGTATTTCTGCTGGATTTTGCTCCGAAAGGATCATGTTCATGGTATGGTAGTTCTCATAGCCCAACCCTTTGGCAATCTGGTTACGGACTTTTACTATAGCAACAACATCGTTCGCAACCTCTTTACCTATTGCTTTGTGAGCTTTCCAAGCAGCTTCTAACTCCTTTGAATTCTTTGAGGTTGAAAGGATCTCCTCGATTTCATTATCCGATACCTTTTTCCCATTAAGATCGGCCCTAAAGTTTGAGTACTTCTTCTCAAGTTCCGATTCCATCTTGATCTTCTGCTCAAGAAGTTCCTTGCTCACCTGATTACGTAGGAAAGAGGGGTAGAGTACCTCCATTTGGCGATAAAGAACAGAATCCTTAACAAGTCCTGATTCCTTGATCTCCTTGAGCTGGTCGAATAGCGTGGAATCGGAGAATAGCTTTACCAGCTTAACCTGAGCATCCTCAGATCTCTTATAATCCTCATCTTTTCCTGTGATAGAGGCATCCCAGCTGGCAATTCCTGCTTCCTGTGACAGCGGTTTAACCTCAGCCTCGATTTTAGTAATAAAATCGCGTAGTTTACTTTCCATTTTCTCCTGTTTTGAGGTGCATGAAAGAAACATCAACGGTAGCATTGATGCTGAAAGAATTAGTGCAAATTTTTTATTCATATGGTATAATGGTTAATTATTCAGTTTTCAAAAATAAGAAAATTAGTTGTTCGTTGTTTGTTCTTGGTTGTCGGTAAATTATCTTATCATTTTTTACTTATTCTCTTTTTGGAGGATTCCCAGTTGCGAACCTAAGGAATCGAGGGTGCATTATCCTATCCACCTTTTTCATGAATTTCCAATTTGAGGAATCTAAGCGGTAACCCAAAAAGAGTTCGAGATGGCCGGAGTTAAGAAAAAGGTCAGATTTTTGATGTTTAACAGTTGAAGATTCAATATAGGTTGCTAGTCCCCAGTAGTATTTATCCCCATTACGACCAATCGAGAAACGTAAAATATTTCGTAGCGCAAGGGTGTTAAATTTGTTTACAGAACCATCAATTGAAGAGTACTGAGTAACCTTTTGCACCGAAAGTCCGGGTAAAAAGGTGAAAGAAATAAAGTTCTTTTTATAGATGGTGAAAAGGTAGGAATATCCGAACGAAACTCCAATATTTGAGAAAACAACACCTCTTAGATCAAGCTTAGGATCAACGTACTTTTTAATAATTCCGGGTACAATTGAGGTATCTGAAATAATACCGTTTATTGAAAAGAATCCACCTAGCATCCAGCTACCACCGCTTCTTCGCATCGCTTTTGTAAAAGTGTAAGCAGCGTTTGGTGAATACCGATCGGGGCTAAAAATATATGCAAAAGAAGTGGCAAGGGATACTGTTTGAAGTTTAGGCGCTTGTGGATATGGATCGCTACTTCTCCAGTTTGAATTAAATTTTCTCGGATTTGATAAATAGAACCCTTGGTATGTTTTTAGGGTAAGATCGACCATTAATCTCTGCATGGTGTAATGAGCCTCAAAGTCAAATTTCCGAGTTTTGCCATACTTTCTATCAGCAGCATTATCCGAAGGGAGTAAAAAGTTAACTCCGAGACTCAACCATGAATACGAGAACCCAAATCCAATCATCGATTGGGGATTTGGCTTAAAGATGAGATTTTTTGGGATATCGGGATTTTGTATCTCTACCTGCGAGTAGGTGGGCCCAAGTTTTGTGTAGAATTGGATATGCCTCGGAAAGCTGATTACTCTAAGCGAATCCTTACCCTTTGAATTTGCATTTAGCGTTGCGAAAACGAAAATTAATATAAAATATTTTCCTAATATTCTCATTATTAAATAGTCTTGTCTTTTTTCAGTCTTTTAAAAGTAGCAATTTTTTTATTAGGTAAACTATTCACACTTTTGCGTGCTTTTTTATTAATCCTGCATACCAATAAAAGCCTTGAATTACATAATACTCGATAACTAGCTGTTTTAATTAATCAATATCTTCAAATAATGAAAAAACTTTCGAAACTGATTCTATTCGTGCTGATTTTCCTTTTTACCTTTCAAGCAATTGCTCAAGAGCAAGCAAAACCTAAGTTTGAGATTAAACCTTATGGTTTTGTGGTCTATGATATCTATTTAGATACCTACAAATCTGTCGATTCGCGCGATGGAGAGTCATACTCGTACCCATCCATGCCAAAATTTGATAAGAATGGTAAGGACGCGAATGTCAAGACAATGCTCGATATGACAAGTTTAACCTCACGTCTAGGTGCAAAAATTTTGGGTCCCGATTTTTTTGGTGCAAAAACATGCGGGTTATTCGAGATGGATTTTATGGGAACAAAGCAGGATTATGTTCAGCTATTCACGCTTAGGCACGCGATGATTAACTTAAGGTGGGAAAAATCTGAGCTGATAATCGGACAAACCTGGCATCCAATCATAGTGAACGAAATGATTCCAAGTACCGTATCTTTTGGTGCTGGAGCTCCTTTTCATCCGCTGAATAGATCAGGACAGATAAGATTCACATATCATTTTTCTCAATTTTTTAGATTAACTGGTGCTGCTGTAATACATGGACTTCATCGTTCAACAGGAGTATATGATGCCCAACGAAATTCAGGAAAGCCCGATGTCCATCTTCAGCTTTCAATGGGTGATCGTAAAGAGTTCTTGGCTGGTTTTACGGCGGGTTATAAATGGTTAACCCCAAGGTTATATATCGATAAGGATACTATAAGCACCAATGAAACCATTGGTTCCTACGATCTGCAGGCTTTCATTATGGTTAAACCCGCTTCGACAAGCATTAAACTTGAGGCAATATATGGGCAGAACCTAACCTATCTTTCGATGATCGGCGGTTATGGGAAGAAAACGGGTTCGGGTAATCTTACCGACGATTACAGCTACACAAACCTTAGGACATTTAGCATTTGGGGCGATATTCAGCAGGATATTGATAAGTGGACCATTGGCGTATTTGCCGGATATCAGAAATTGCTTGGGGCCGATGATAATTACACATCTATTAAGGCTGATAAAGTCACCGGAACACCAGATTTTTTCCGTGATGATAATTTAAGCTATATTATTCGCGTGTCTCCAAGAGTTGTATATAAAGCGGATGCTTTAAGCATTGGTCTTGAGTATATACTTACCAAAGCAGTGTATGGATCAGCATGGGATGCCAAGCATAAAGTAACAGAAACGATGGATCCGGTGAGCAATAATAGGGTCTTGGTAAGGGTTGCGTATAACTTTTAAAAAATAACCTGTCAGGGTTCAAAACCCTGACAGGTTTGGTATTTCAAATCGGTTTATTTCAAATCAATTGGTAAAATCAGCTTTATGCTGATATTTCTACCCATATTATAAACCCCTGTTCTTCTTGTATTGTAATTCATTGCTTCGTACTTTAACCGGCTAAGGTGACTCTGGTATGCTACATCTGTCAGATTATTCACGCTTATGTAAATGGAGCAATATGTTTTGTTGTTATTTGCAAAATTGGTTCCAATTCCAAAATTAAACAAAGTGTATCCTGAGGTTCTCGTTTCTGTACCATAGGCGGAGTAGATTTTGTTTTGGGTAAAATAATATTCTACATCAACCTTTACGTATGCACTTCTCATGAACTTCCCTAATTTATTTGCTTCGAACTTTAAGGTCGAATTAAGTTTTGGTGCTGGAGTAAAAGGTAAGTTTTTGGTGGAATCGGTTTGGTCTGACTGAATTGCCCTAACGTATGAGAAAGAGTTTTCGAAGTGAATCCAATCATAAGGGTGGGGGTGAATATCAAATCGTATCTCACCGCCGTAAAGGTGTGCGTTCCCTGAAACGTAGTTAAAAGTTTTGTTTCTCTCGGTAATAGAATCGCCTCCAAGGGAGTTGTTCAGTTTTCGTAGAAAGATGAAATTATTAATCCTGTTATCAAAGAGGTTCAGTTCTGCCGAGATATGCTCGGAGTTATAGCCCAGCGTATAATCGAGCTGTAGGCTATTTTCCGCTTTAAGGTTTGGATTTCCCAACTCATAGCGATTGGTTCCTTCGTGTAGCCCATTGGCGCTTAGCTCTCCGATATTCGGTGCGCGATATCCCCTAGATAAGTTAAACTTAGTGTAAACTATTTTTGAAATCTGCCATGTTGCGCCTATACTGCCAGAGATACCTGAAAATGTTGAGTTGAATGCTGCGAACCGATGGGTTGAACCAATGTCGGGATTGCTAATTCTGTTCCCATTCGCATCGAGATAAAGGTCTTTACTTTGTTCAAATCGCTTATCAAAACGTAATCCTCCGCTAATATCAAATTTACCAAGCGTTTTTTTCGCAATCGCAAATGTGCCCACATCAAAGAGGTTGTACTCAGGGACTAGAAATTCACACCCTTTATTCATCGATTTTTGTTGCATCCCATTCACCCCGAATGAAATATTTAGGTTTTTAACTTCGGGTAAATTATACCTAAAATCATAATTTAAAGTATTCAATAAGAAGTAGAGCCCGTAATTATTGGGTTCAAGTATATTGGCGTATTCTTGCCGTTGATTCTGCTGAAAACCCAACAAGGCTTTAATGTTTCCATCACCTGCAACAAAACTGTTGCTCCATACAACCTTATAATGGTGAATCTTTTGATATGGAGTAAATGAAGAATAGCTCTTAAGATCTTTATTGGATGCAATTTCTACACCATTGGTAGTACTATTTATTGCAATAGGCTTTACGAATTTTCCGGTTAAGCTATCGCGCTCACCTTCAACAATACCCGGTGTAAGGTTATAGATGCTAAGGCTTAGGTGTGAATATCCCCATGATTTATTCAATCCGATTAGCCCATTGGCGGCATTCTCGTTAAATTCCGAGTTGAACACGTAACCATCGTAACGATTTTGATACGAATGAGCCATCTTATTGCTATACCGAATATCCCAAATCAATCCATCTTTGTTCCCGGATAGATTTCCTGAATAGCCTATTAAACCATTATTGGTTTGGTAGTTTGTGGAAAATGATCCTCCAATTTTATCCATGGGTAAAGTCGGTGCGGACATTAAGTTGACCACTCCTGCCATTGCATCGGAGCCGTAGACTAAGCTTGCAGCACCTTTCAGTATCTCCACATGATTTATAGAACTTTCATCTATTTCAATCCCATGTTCATCGCCCCACTGCTGCCCTTCCTGTCGAATTCCATCGTTTATAACCACAACTCGATTATAGCCTAATCCGCGGATAACGGGTTTCGAAACGCTAGCTCCAGTGGTAATTTGTGATACTCCTGGTTGTAGCGAGATGGCATCGATAATATTGGTTGATGAAGTTTGCAAAAGAGTGAGCATGGGTATTACTAAAATGGGTGTAGGTGTTCTTTTCTGCTCTCCAATCTTTGAAAGACCAGTTACAACCACTTCGTTAATTTCTGTAGCAACGTAGTCCAGTTTAAAATTTTCTTCAGAAGTAACATCTAAATCTATCGTTTCTAGGATTGTTCGGTAGCCAACAAAGCTTACCTGAATTTGAACCTTTGACTGAGGAAGATTATCAATTTTATAGTTTCCTTCTTTATTGGTAACTGTGCCAATTTTAAGATCGGGGAAGTAGATTATAACCCCTGCAAGCGCATCGCCTGTCCTTAAATCGGTTACTCTACCTGTGAGTGAGGTTTTTGCCAATTCTAGGTCTGATCCGAATAAAAGATTTGATGTAAGAATTAGTATAAAAATGACTAATGCATATATTTTTTTCATGGTTGTATTTGGATGCTTTTAGTAATTGTTATGGATGTTGTTTCAAAATAAACATCATAATGGTTTTTATAAAACCCAACCTTGGTTTAACGCCAGTAATGATGTAACCTAATTTTTACATTACCAGAGCTGAATGGTTAATCGTTGGTTTATGGGTTATACCCTCGAAGAGCAAAATCAGCTAAACTGATAATAGAAGGGTGGTGCCCTAAGAAGATAGGAGGGAATTAAGGTTTTAAAACCTTGCAAAACAAGTTGAACCTTTTGTAGCTGGGTGATTGGCTGGTATATCTTATAAATGCAGTTCTCTTTTACAATAAAAATAACAAACTCATACTTGCAGATAGGGCAGGGCTTTAGCCTTTCTGAAAGAATTTTACCTGCCCCTTTCTGAAATGTTGATGAATACTCTTTATCGTGGTGATGACCTGCCTTTATGCTAATTGGGGCAAGGAACACAATAAGTAGAATGAATGCAAGAATAGAAATATGTTTGCGTTTGGCTTTCAAGGTCTGCTTTATTACAAGGTGTAAAACTATAAATCTTTAGTTTTGTTCAAGAAAGGATTAGATTAATTACTGTTAAATAAAACTAATGCTTATTTGACTTTCAAAAACCTGACAGGATTTTTATTCTATTGGTGAATCAAAATAATACCTTTGCCCCAACCTCCATTTTAGTATGTCAATTAATCCAGTTATCGAGAAGTTTAGGAATCAAGGGTACCTCAGGTATTTCCTGTATACAATAGCAATTCTAATTATCCTCATTTTTCTGATTCGAAACAGCATAGTTCAGTTCGTATTTGAAAAAAAATGCACCAGCATTAAAAATCGATATGGTCTAACCATTAATGTCGATAAAGTCGGTTTTTCAGGTATAAGAACCATCTATGCCGAGAATCTCTCAGCCACACCAGAAAACCGCGATACCTTGTTTTGTCTCAAACGGACCGAGGTAAAATTAAACTTTATCGACCTGATTCTTTTAAACGTAAATCCACTTGAGATATGGCTTAATAACCCCAGAATCAATCTTAATGGGGAGAGTGATCGCTCAAACTACTCTTTTCTATTGGGAAATCGTAGCGATAGCATAAATGTCTTAAGGCCTTCGAATGTTGAGGGAAGTGGACACAGCAGTCAGCAATTCGCAATTTATAGGATGGTTAAAGCAATCTTTGGTTTAACAACAACAAAGTATCATGTTGATCATTTTAAATTCAGCTATTCCGATTCATCCTACACCACCCTAATCGCTATTCCAGCATTTGAATCAAACGAGAGGGGGTTTGATACTCAAATTGAGGTCCATGAAGATGGCATGATAAATTATATCCATTTAAACGGGTTAGCTGATAAGAAGCGATCCAACATTACGCTGAATGCATCAATGGTTGGTGGGCGAAAACCTCTCCCATTACTCAACCATAAATTTGGAGTGAATATAGCGTTTGATACCTTAGAGCTAAGAATAACAGCGAATGAGCTCAGCCGTGATGATATTCAGCTGGATCTTAAATCTTCCGTTAAATCGTTGGAGGTATTCAGCAAACGAATTTC
This sequence comes from Bacteroidales bacterium, assembly GCA_043743775.1. Taxonomy (GTDB): domain Bacteria; phylum Bacteroidota; class Bacteroidia; order Bacteroidales; family Tenuifilaceae; genus UBA8529. Next base: position 27,132 of record JAYTVX010000173.1, read on the forward strand.
CGATCAAACGGTTAAGGTGGAGCGCGGAGGGCTTGATATGGATATCACTGTTAATTCAGAGTATTACCTTATCGATAGCACATCGACCATTAATCTCAATGGGTTAAAGGCAAAGGTATATCTTAAGTATATTCCTGATCAGGAGAGGTTCATTGGGTTAAAAATTAAAGCGGGCCAATTCCAATCCCAGAGATTATTTGATGCCTTACCCGAAGGGTTGTTTTCCAACCTTAAAGGGATTAAAACAACGGGAACCATCGATTACAGCCTCGACTTTAGCGTGAGGCTCGATAACCCCGATAGTGTTTACTTAAACCCTGGATTGATCACTAAGAATTTCAGCATTGCCCAATACGGATATCGAAATTTTAGCGCGCTGAACGATACCTTTAGCCATGAAGTTTATGACGAAGGGCAATACATTAGGACAATTCACCTGGGCAGTAAGAACAAAAATTTCAGGGCCATAGGTCAAATCTCCCCTTTTATTATCGATGCAATTATAACCTCAGAGGATGGTGGATTTTTAAATAACAACGGTTTTGATATCGATGCGTTTAAGTATGCGATATCCCAGAATATAATGCAGAAAAGGTTTGCTCGTGGGGGTAGTACAATTACCCAGCAGCTAATAAAAAATCTTTACTTGAATAAGGATAAGAACCTATTCCGAAAGGTTGACGAGTATCTTATAGTCTGGTTAATCGAGAGCCAAGGAATTGTTACGAAGGAACGTTTGCTTGAGATATACCTCAATATTATTGAATGGGGTCCAGATATTTATGGAGTTAACGAAGCATGCCATTACTACTTCGATAAAGATCCTAAGGATGTCACCCTCGACGAGGCAATCTATTTGGCAAGCGTTATCCCCCGACCGAAGAAATTCAAATATCTTTTCGAGAAGGATGGTAATCTAAAATCGTTTATGGAGCATGATTTTAGTTTTATTGGAACCAAAATGCTCCAGCGTGGAATGATTACTGAAGAGCAGTTCAACTCCCTTGTATATAATGTAAAACTTACAGGACCAGCAAAGCAGGTATTAATTGATACTACCTTATTCCCGATAGATTCACTTAGTATTGATGAAATTCGAATGGGGAGTGATACTACTTTACTTTTGCATTAAAAAAGCGTAAATTAGATCATCTTAATTTTTCATTATTCATTTTTTATTTTTAATTAATAAAGCCATGACCAATCAACCCTCTAAAAATATTGAAGCATTGGCTGAAAGTATACAGTGGTTTGGCCAGGCATCAGTTAAAATTCAGTACTCTGGGAAAACAATCTACATCGACCCATTCAGCTTAAAGACAACTGATAATGCGGATGCAATCTTTATTACCCATCCTCACTTCGATCACTACTCCGAGGAGGATATCAATAAGATTGCCACGCACGATACAATTATGTACTGCCCAACCGAAGTTGTTGCGAAAGCAAATGATCTAAAGGTAGCCAAGGTTTATGGCGTAGCTCCAGGGTATGAATCGGAATGGAAAGGAATAGGTATTAAAACAGTACCAGCCTATAATTTGCTTAAAACCGATAAACACCCAAAGGAGAAGAAATGGGTTGGATACATTTTAACCCTAGGGGGTGTAAAAGTATACCATACTGGCGATACTGAGCGAATTCCAGAAATGAAAGGTATTAAATGCGATATTATACTTTTACCTCTGGGGCAAACTTACACCATGAATACCATTGATGATGCTGTTAATGCAGTAATCGATTCTGAAGCAACAGTTGCTATTCCTATTCATTATGGTATGTACGAAGGAAAGGCTGAGGATGCTGAACTTTTTAAAAAACTGCTCGAAGGTAGGGTAGAGGTCTTAATTCCTAAAGTAGTCTGATATGATGTTGATCTGTGATGCTGTTTTGCAGTGATGCGTTAATGAATAGAAAAATCGAAAGCATATTCAACTTTCGATTTTTTTTTAATATTGAAGGGGCTAATTTTTTTCAGAAACACAGCATTACAGCAAAACTGCAACACAAGTAAAAATTATTCGCTAGCCTTTATATTGTGAAACACGTTTGTTACATCATCATCCTCATCAATTCGCTCAATAAGTTTTTCAACATCAATCAGCTGTTCGGGAGTTAGCGGTTTTGTATCGTTGGGTATTCTCTCAAAGTTGAAGCTAAGAATGTTCATCCCCTTATCCTCCAGAAATCGTTGAATTGGGCCAAAGTTTGTGAACTCCGCAAAAATCATAAAGTTCTCCTCCTCGGCGAAAATCTCCTCAACACCATAATCGATAAGCTCAAGTTCGAGTTCTTCGAGGTCTAAACCCTCTTTCATCTCAACCTTAAAGGAGCACTTGCGTTCGAAAATAAAATCGAGCATTCCAGTGGTTCCTAGTGCACCACCATACTTATTAAAATAGCTGCGAATATTGGCAACAGTCCTAGTTGGGTTATCGGTTGCAGTCTCAACAAGAACAGCAATGCCGTGAGGGGCATACCCCTCGTAAACTAGCTCTTTATAATCCTTTTGATCTTTTTCAGAAGCCTTCTTAATTGCCCTTTCAATATTCTCCTTGGGCATATTCTCTGATTTTGCGGTCTGAATCAGTAGCCTTAAACGTGGGTTATTTTCAGGATCTGGTCCGCTGGCTTTTACTGCAATGGTAACCTCTCTACCAATTCTAGTAAAAACTCGAGCCATATTACCCCAACGTTTCATTTTCCTTGCTTTACGGTATTCATATGCGCGTCCCATATCAGAATTTTTATTAAGTTGGTTTAAAAAAGATTCGCAAAGATAAAAAAGTATAGGTCTCGTTATTCATCCAAAACATCAATATTTGCTATTTTTCAATTTATCTCTATATTTAGTTGCCTCAAACTAGGGTTACATCCATAAATGAAATTAAAAAATAAGATGAAAAGCAGAAGCGGAATTTCACAAAAAGAGATAGACCAAATCATTAATGGTTCTATCGCATGCCATATTGCTATGGTCGATAGCGATGGATTACCATATGTTATCCCCTTTAATTTTGGGTACAATGACGGGAAACTTTATATTCATTCAGCTCCTGAGGGGAAGAAGATCGAGATTTGGAAGCATAATCCAAAAGTCTGCATAGCTTTTAGTACCGATTATGAGATGAGAATTCAAAGTGAAAAAATCGCTTGCTCGTATTCCATGAAATATCGAAGTGTTTTGGTTCATGGCGAGGTAATTCCTATACATGAGTTTGATAGTAAGATACAGGTACTAAACATCGTGATGGAGAAGTATGCAGGTAAGTCCGATTATTCATACAGCAAGCCTGCTGTTGACAATGTGAAAGTGTTTGAAATTAAAATTGATAGAGTGGAAGGTCGGGTTTACGGATATTAATTCAGTGAGACTTGAATTTTGTTAAACAAAATTATTTAGTCGAACTGATCCCGAGCTTAGTCGAGGGATCTCTAGGTTTTATTCCTCGCCGCTTGCGGCGAGGAAGTTCATTTTTGGAAAAAGGTGATGTAAATCACCTAAAAAAATAATTAGAAAACTGAATCGATATTGAAAATACCCTATATTTATTTCGTTAAATCAGTGAGACAATAATTTTGTGAAACAAAATTATTTGGTCGAACTCCTACCTACCGAAACGGCAGTGTAGGCAGGGATTCCAAGCTTAGTCGAGGGATCTATGGGGTAATATTCCCTGCAGTTTTGTTGAGATTGACAATTATTTTCAGACAATACCTCGACAGCTCTGCTGCAAAGTAGTTTATTTGAAAAAAAACAGAAATTAAAAGCCATGGCAAGCATTCGAGATCTAAAGAAGGATGTGAAATATTTGATTTGGCACTTCATCGATGAATGTTATACTCAATTAACCTATTCAGTGGTCGTAGATCAGGAAAACACACTGGACGTTATTTCCGATGCTATAGAATTGCACGACGATATTATTACAAAGTTAAATTCTAAACAGCAAAGAGAAAAAGGCAAAGCCAATAAAATCTACTATAATAATATAGCGGAAGAATTTTACTTGAGGATCATTGAATTAACAGATCGGTTACATTCATTAGGAGATTAATATTATGGATTCTTTCATTGATTTGGCTCGCAGGCGGTTTAGCTGTAGATCATTTAAAAATCTAGAAGTTTCTAAGGATTTAGTCGAGAAAGTTCTTGAAGCAGCCCGGATTGCGCCCTCATCAACGAATAATCAACCTTGTTTTTTTATAGTCGTAACGGAGAATCCACTTAAAAGAATGATTGTTTCGTGCTACTCCCGTAATTGGATTGAATCTGCCCCCGTAATCATTATTGCTTGTGGCGATCATAATAGCTCGTGGCGACGTGCCGATGGTAAGGATCACTGTGATATTGACGTAGCAATCGCAATCGATCATATCACCCTCGCTGCTACCGATATCGGCTTAGCAACATGCTGGGTTTGCAAGTTTGATGTAATGAAATGCTCATCTGTGCTAGAACTCCCTTCTCATATTACCCCAATTGCCTTAATTCCATTAGGCTCTCCTACTGAGGTTACTAATCCCGATAGGCACAAGGAGAAACGAAAAGCGCTTAATGAGATTATATTCTGGGAGAAATTTAAGGTTTAAATTCCTGCTTTGTAAGTACGTACCTCTTTTGACAATTTTTTAGCATTCCCGTCGGTTATTAGATCGAGCTCACCCCAAAATTTCGGGCCATGATTTTTATGAACCGTATGACAGAGCTCATGAAGGATAATATAATCGATGAGCTCATCGGGTAGTTTCATTAAGAAAATACTTAGGTTGATATTATTCTTTGCTGAGCAGCTTCCCCAACGGGTTGTCGCCTTTTTAATACTAACACTACAATATTTATATCCAAACTTATTGGCAAGCAGTTTAACTCTTTCAGGTAGTATTCCTTTTGCTTCAATTCTATAAGCGTGCTCAATCCCTTTCCTTGCAGCATCTTGTACTTGGTCGTTCGATATTTCAATATTTTCAGGGTAGTGAATATTTATATCAAACAACTTGATTTTTACAGCTATTTTATCGCAATTGGTAGGTAGGAAATGTAAAGTGTGGTCTCGTGTTTTAGTAACTCCAGATTGGGTTAACTTCGTTTCCCTGTTACTAAAGTATTCAACCTTTTCGACTATCCATTTCGATTTGGATAGTACGAACGATTCAGCACTTCGGAACGATAAAGCACCCGGAATGGTTACTTTTACACCCGATGAGTTCTTTACAGAAATTGAAAGTCTTCGTGCTCGAGAGTTTCTCTTGTAGGTTATATTGCCGATCCCCGGATAACTTACTGTTTTACTAGTTTTCTTAAACAAATCTATTTTTTTAATATCCAGAGATTAGGAAGTTTGTTCTTGTAGATTCTCATTGCTTCATTGGCTTCCTCTCGAGTTGAGTAGCTCCCAATGGTTACAGCATTCATGCCTGAAGGTTGAATTACAATAGATGCTTTATAACCCGATGAATTCATCTCGTTCATGAATTTCTTAGCAAAATCGGGATTTTTAAAACTCCCTGCAATGATATGAAACTTGTTACCTAAATTCGTTTTATTTTCGTTAATTTTAATTTGAGCATTCTTAATTAAGGTATTCTTGATAGCCTCTTCTTGTTCATCCTCTTTTTTGAGTCGTTCTTTGGTTGCTTTATCAGTATTTGTCGGCTCATTATAAGCGTTATCAATCTCGTCCTTAGGTTTTTCAACTTTATCTTTTGGATCTATTTTTTCGATCCTACTTTCTTCGGAATTTTCTATTGAAGTTGCGCTGTTGTTAATTGGTTCTACATTTGGAGGAAAATAGTAGTTTCTAATGGCTATAACCATTACAATCAATAGCACAATAGTGATACCAGTAAATAATGGTCTGGTAAAACTCTTTTTTTTCTTTATTCCATTTTCGGGTGGGATTGATTCTTCGGATTTCACTTCTTGAGAACGTTTATTGTCAAACTTTGCTCTATCTGTTTTAGCTCCTTCAACGATAAACGGTTCAGGTTTAGCATCCGGAATTATTTGGACTATTGGAATTATCTCTTGTTTTGGATCAAGTATTGATTCATTCAATGGTTCAATAGTTCTCTCAGGGGTTGATTCTGGTTGTATTTCTGTAATTTTTTTACTTGCTTTTACGGTTCTCTTCGTTACTGCTAATTTTTCAACGGTTGCTTTTGACCCTGAAATTTTTCGAGTTTTCTTATCCATTAAATCATAATCATCCATTGGCTTATTTTCTTCGAGCCAAACCGCTTCTTTATCATCTACTTTTTCAATAGTTTGAGGCGTCTCGTCTGAAATTATTTTCTTGCTAGTAGGACTTTCAGCCGCTATTTTATCCGTTTGATACCTTTTTTCATCAGTTTGAGACAATGAAAATGATAAACTACCCCTTTGATCACGCTTGAGCGAACCTAGCCCTTCAATTTCATAGATTCCTTTCTCGAGCAGCTCGTTCTTTAAAGTTTCAACAAACTCATGAACATCTTTGGAAGCATCCTCTTTGCTAATCCCTCTCTTTTTTGCTACGTATACCTCGAGCATACCATCGTTATACCTAAGGAATGGGCTAAAGGAAACATTTGCGGGATTAAATCCCTTTTCACCGCTATCTTTTACAAGAAAAGCACCGAATTCTGGAAGAATAATTCTGGTGTTTTGATGGATTAGTTCGGTTAACTCCTTGCTAGTCATATCGAAGTTGTTTTTCCTAATTTATTCAAAAATACAAACAATTTTCGATGAGAACAATTTTGTTTGCAATTGAAAATCAAATGTGTTATTGTTTCTGATTACAGAGAAAAGATAATCTTCAATAATGCTATAATAATTGGTTATCATTTTTATCAAGATTCAATGATATGAATCATCTTTTTTTGTTCGAAGAATTATGATAGAACCCAAATAAACATTTAAATTTCTAAAATTATTTAAAACGTAATTTTTAGCAACAAATGAATAGATAATGTTCTGTTAATCAAGTTTTAATATTAACATCAAATTTTGAATAAACTTCTAAAAAGGAACTATATGAATTGGAATAGCCTTAAAACAAAGATGTTGGTAAGTATACTAGGATGTACCCTTTTAATATATGCTATAACAATTCTAGTAATCACCATATCGAATCGAAAGAATGCAATCAAGTTTGCAACAGACCTAAGTATTAGTAAATCTTATGAAACCTCAACGCAGGTCAAACTTTATTTTGAGCGTCCAATTGAATCGGCTCGAAATTTGGTTAATAGTTTTAATTCTCTAAGAAGAGCTGGCAATATCGATAGAAAGTTTTATAATGAGTTACTAAAAGAGACGGTTGAAAAAAATGATGTATTCCTCGCAGTATGGGCAATGTGGGAGACAAATGCTTTGGATGGGAGGGATCTAAATTATAAATCGGTTTACCCTTATGATGAGGAGGGGCGTTTTAATGTTACATTCTATAAAGATAAAGGGAAAACATTGATCGAACCAGGAAAAGCATCAATGTACTCCGAAGATTATTACTCTATAGCTGCAAATACTCAAAAGGATGTAATCAATGAACCCTACTACTATTCATATACAGGCGAGGGGGGTGTTAAATACTTCGAAACAAGTATTGTAGTTCCAATTATTGAGAATGGAAAAACTTTAGGGGTTGTGGGTATTGATATTGATCTAAAGGAACTTTCTAAAATCATAGCTGAAATAAAATTATATAATACTGGTTTCGGTTCACTTATTTCCAACGATGGCATTATTGCTGCTTATACCAACGAAAAGATAATCGGCAAGAAGTTCTCCGATAATTTTGATTTTGCCGATGCGAGTGTACTTTCAACTATAAAAAGAGGAAATTTAAAAACCATTACCGTATACTCGAAGCAGTTCGGGAAAGATCTTTTTACCTGTATTTCACCTATACAGGTTGGGAGTTCAACTACACCTTGGTCGTTAAGCATAGTTGTTCCTCGAAAAGAAACGTTAAGCGATGCAAATCAATTATTAATGAAGGCATTAACTGTTGGAATAATTGGGATAATAATACTTACCTTATTGATCTATTTTTTAGCTGATAATTTTATTAAACCAGTATTTAAAGCTGTTGATTTTGCAAAGCAGATTGCTGAAGGAAATTTAACTTCTAAAATAGAGATAAACCGAAAGGATGAGCTAGGGAAATTGCAGGAGTCGTTGAACTCAATGCAGCAGAAGTTGAATGAGATGGTGTACGAGTTACAATCGGCTAGTAGTAATATTGCTGGGGCAAGCCATCAGATAAATGCAACTGCTCAGCAGTTATCGTCTGGTGCTACCGAGTTAGCTTCATCAACAGAGGAGGTTTCATCGACCATGGAGGAGATGGTGGCAAATATCGAACAGAACACTCAGAATGCGATCCAAACCGATAAAATTGCTTTTACTGTTGCGCATGATGCTGAAAAGGTCAGAAAGGCGTCAGAGGAGAGTATGGTTTCGATAAAATATATTGCCGATAAGATTAAGATAATTAACGATATTGCCTTTCAAACCAATATTTTAGCCCTTAATGCTGCTGTCGAGGCTGCTCGTGCAGGGGAACATGGAAGAGGTTTTGCAGTAGTTGCAGCCGAGGTTCGTAAACTTGCTGAACGAAGCAAGATTGCTGCTGATGAGATTAATAATCTTTCGAAGAATAGCGTAACCATTACCGAGGAAGCAACCGGATTACTAAATAATATAATTCCTCAAATTGAGAGGACAACACAATTAATCCAAGAGATTTCATCCGCAAGTAAAGAACAGAGCGTGGGGGCTGAACAGGTGAACAATGCAATTCAGCAGCTGAATGATATTACTCAACAAAATGCAGCAGCATCTGAAGAAATGTCATCCAGTGCAGAGCAGATGACAGGCCAAGCCGAGCAGCTTAAGGAGTTGATTGCTTACTTTAAGATTGATAAAAAAATTAAAGTTGATAAAATTGACAGGATTGTTGAAAAACCAGTTTTACCTAAAATTGAACCAGCGGTTAAGAAAGCAGCACCCACAAAACAAATTCCTAAAAAAAATATTGCTAATCCAAATAAAAATATAGTAAATCCAACTAAACAAGGTGGTGTTAAACTACATATGAGAGATAATGATGATAAGGATTATGAGAAGTTTTAATCAAAAGAATTCCTCGTAGCTCTGCTACGGGGTAAAAAGAGTATTTTTGTGATATGCGTGAGCATATTACAAAAAGGCACAATAAAAATCT
>JAYTVX010000174.1:0-3640 GCA_043743775.1 Bacteroidales bacterium
AATGTAATGCCGAAAGTATCTGTAACTGGAATTTCAAGCAGCTGTTTCAAACTGGTGGTGTTTGAAATAAAAGTATTTTGTGCAATAACTAAAGAGTATTTATCACTAGCATACTGTGCCTCAAGCTGGGCTTGATCTGTTTTTGCAGTTGATCCAGCCTTAAGGAGTTCACGTCCTCTATCAATCTGTTTTTGGGATGTCGTAAGTATTTCTTTTGCATAATCAACAGTTTCCTTTGCGTAAAGCACATTAAGGTAAGCCTGAGTAATAGAAAGAATAATACTATTTTTAGTTAGCTCAATGTCTAAGTTTGCAATATCAACGTTAAGTTTACTCTGTTTAATGCTATTAGAAATCACACCACCATTATACACTGAAATGCTAGATGAGAGAGAGGCAGTTGTGCCATTATTCAATTTCCAGTTTAAGGGGCCAGTAGTTCCACCACTCTGAACTTTTGAATTAGTGAATGATTCGGAAACGGAACCACTCAAATTAGGCAGGCGTTCTGATCTGGTTTTTAGGTAATCTGCTTCGCTACTTGAAACAGCAAGTATCTTTTTATTTACTTGAATGTTATGTTCAAGCGCATAGCTAATGCACTGATTGAGATCCCATGCTTTTGATGATTGCTCCTGAGCTACCAATATATTTGTTGTCCAAAGTATTAGTATTATCAAGAAACCAGTTTTCATAAAAATTACTTTTGTATTCATGACAGAAATGATTTTAATACATATCGTCTTATGTAGGTTTTAACTTTTTCTAATTGTTTGACAACTGAGAATTGAAATTATTGCTATTCTATATGAAAAAAAAAGTGAGTAAATTACATCCTTACATAATGTTGATGTACTCAATAATTTTAACGGTATGTATTTCTCTTCCATGAGAACCGATAAATTGAATTTAATACCCTTTAGAAATGAATTGAGAACCTTCCAACTTGAAACCTGACTAGATAGCTGACGTGCGAGTTGAGCCATCTCTGACCGCCCCTCCCTTCACAGTCAGGTACATTTGCAATTCGTACTAGTTCCCAACAATCCCTATACAGTAAAAGAACTTTTCAGCCCTTTCACCGCCCCATCGCCGTAAGTAAGTTTGGGCATTGTAAATAGAAAGTGAAACACATTCTAGACAATAACCAATTGCTAACACGTGGCAAAATCTAGTGAGGCAGGTGACGCAGATGCAGAATTATCATTACCTTTAAGTCAGTTTCAAACGGAAGATAGCTGTGAAGCCTTTAACTCCCCAGCAGCTCTCGCCACGGAAATGTAGTCATATTGATGATCATGCAACAAAAAGATAATCCTACTTACTTCGATCTATTCCTAACTTTTTTCTGGATAGGACTCACTGCTTTTGGAGGGCCAGCAATGGCTGCTCACATTAGAAAGCATGTTGTAGATAATAGGAAATGGTTGGATGGAAATACATTCGATTCAGGTCTTGCTTTATGTCAGGTCATTCCGGGAGCAATTATAATGCAGTTGGTTGCCTATATAGGCTTAAAACTTAAAGGCAAAAAAGGAGCAATTGTGTGTTTTGTTGGGTTCGGTTTTCCTGCGTTTTTAATCATGTTTATCCTTTCAGTTATCTATAAACACTCCAAAAATCTTGAAACTGTTGAAACAATACTAAAAGGTCTTAGGGTGATTATAATAGCTATAATTGCCCATGCTGCTTTTGTATTTGGTCAAAAAAACTTTAAGAATGCTAATGATTGGGCTATTGCTGTTATTGCTGCTGCCCTTTTTCTTACCAAATTGCATCCAGCCTTAGTTCTTTTCGCCGCCGCCATTTTGGGTCTTGTATTGACTAAAAAGGAGATTGTTTCTCAAAAGGAGATTGTGCGAGTAAAAACCTTTCGATTTTTTCTAAGTTTACTCACTCTAGTTGTTATTGGTGCGGTTATTCTCTTTTTCGTGAGTAAAGAATATTTCACCTTGGGAACCATAATGCTTAGAATTGACCTCTTTTCTTTCGGTGGAGGATTGGCTTCGATGCCAATTATGTATCATGAGTTGGTAGATCTGTTTGGCTGGTTCGATGAAAAAACGTTTATGGACGGTGTTATCCTTGGTCAGGTTACTCCTGGCTCAATTATTATAGCGGCAACATTTTTCGGTTACATGCACTTTGGTGTTTTTGGTAGTATCTTTGCCACCATTGCGGTATTTACGCCATCTTTCCTTATTCTGATGGGTTTAATTCCTTTTTTTGATAAGCTAAAAACTTATCCACAATTCAATAGAGTCATTAATGGCATTCTATGCTCGTTTGTTGGACTGCTTACGATTGTCACGTACCGGTTTGCCATTGGTGTGCATTGGAATCTGTATTATATAATATTTACTGTTATTGCATTTGTTTTGCTGGTGAGGAAGGTCGATTCAGTTTGGATAATATTAGGTGGAGTTTTACTATCGTTCTTCCTACCTTAAAAATCTTTAACCTCTCTTACTAATCTCTAGTAACCCTTCTCTATTCACAACAAAAATATCCTTTTCGTTTAGTCTAATCAAACCATCTTTCTCGAAGGTTTTAAGCAGTTTCACTGCGCTTTCAGTTGAGATTCCTGCAAAATCGGCAATATCTTTACGAGACAGAAGCTGAAATATTTCATTGTTTTCTTCTTTTAAACCATCAATATACAATAGGGTTTCAGCAATTCGACCATTCATCTGTTTGTACATAACGGTTCGCATTTTATCGAATAGGTTGGCGTTTTGCTCACAGTACCTTTTTGTGATACTAAATCCGAAATTACCGTTTTGTTTAGCAACATTGGCTATCGCATCTTTCTCGACCAAATATACCTGACAGTCAGTCAATGCAATGGAAGAGTAATTAAAAGTATGCTTCGAAAAAACCGAAGAAAGACCTACGAATTCTCCCGGTTTTATAATCCTTAAATTAAAATTCTTTGAGCTATCACCTTCGATATACTGCTTTGCCAATCCATTGATAAGAAATAGTACATATGAAGCAAATGCTCCCTGCTTGGTAAGGTTGTCGCCTTTACGAAACAATACTTGGGTTTTGCTTGCCCTTACTAGTTCTATCTCGTCTGGCTGGAGCATTTGGAAACATGGTGCATTTATATCACAAATAAAGCCGTTGTCGGTTTCTAGTATGGTTTTCATCAATCTACAGATTAAAAAGAATTCGTAAAGTTAATCTAATTCAATAAAAAAGCTGTCCTAATTCAACTGGCAAGCTGTTGCGCTATAAGCCATAAAACTCAATTCATAGGTTATTGCATAGTATTTTTGTACCAGAAATAACTAATAATAAATAAGCCATGTTGTACACAAACTTAAAACACATTGAATCAGCCGCTGACCATGCAAAGATAATCAGCGAAAACGAAAACGTAATGGTTATATGCGGTCGCATGGGGCCTATGTGTATTCCAGTTTACGGAATAGCAGAAGATATTGAAGATGATTACAGGCATGTGAAATTCTGTGATATGGAATTTGATAATCCAGAATCGTATGTTATTCGTAATCTTCCAGAGGTTAGTGGATTCACAGGTATTCCTTTTACCATTTATTATAAGAATGGTAAAGTTATTAAGGCCACTTCAAGTATTCAAAACAAGGAACAAGTAACAGCTATTCTGAACAAA
>JAYTVX010000175.1:0-3360 GCA_043743775.1 Bacteroidales bacterium
ATGTATCATTTTTTTAATTACATTTGTAAAAAGTTTTACTATGGAATCAAGAATTCAACGATTAATAGGCTCTGAAAACCTTTCACCTACTAAGTTTGCTGATATTATTGGCGTTCAACGTAGTGCTATTTCTCATATCCTATCGGGTAGAAATAAACCTAGTTTCGATTTAATTCAAAAAATACTTAGTAAATTTCCTAGGGTTAGCTCAGAATGGCTTCTTATGGGTAGAGGCGAAATGTATAAAACAACTATTCAGCAGCGTTTATTTGATACTGAATTAAAACCTACCGAACCTTTAGATCCTAAAAATGTAAATAAAAACCCTGTAGTTCAAGAGAATACATCAAATATATCAACCACTAAAGAGCTTGAGATTCGAATAAATGAGATTAGCATCGAGCGTATAATCATTTTTTACATGGATAAGAGCTTTAAAGAATATTTCCCTGAGAAGTAAACGCGTTTGCTATTTTTAGACTTTATAGTAATTTTGCAAAAATTCTATATGTACTCAAAAATAGTTCGCCCCATCCTTTTTCTCCTTTCTCCCGAAAAAATTCATCGCCTTGTCGTATTATTTCTTAAGGTAGGTTTTCGAATCCCAGGGATAAAGTGGATTACAAATCGGATCACTCGTATTGAGCATCCATCGCTACAGAGGAGCGTGTTTGGTTTACACTTCAATAATCCAATTGGTTTTGCTGCTGGGTTTGATAAGAATGCCGAGGTATTTGACGATTTTAGCGCGTTCGGGTTCTCTTTCATCGAAATTGGAACTGTTACTCCCAAGCCCCAATTGGGAAACCTAAAACCCCGCTCGTTCAGGTTAAAAGCCGATAAAGCGCTAATTAATCGAATGGGATTCAACAATAAGGGAGTCGATTATGCCTGTGCAATGCTCCAGAAAAGAAAGGGGAATATCGTAATAGGTGGTAATATTGGGAAAAACACTTTAACACCCAATGAACTCGCGGTCAACGATTATTTGTACTGCTTCAAGGAACTTTATGATTACGTTGATTATTTGGTTGTTAATATTAGCTGTCCAAATGTTGCAAATCTTCGGCACCTGCAGGACGGTGAGCATCTCGGATTAATCCTTGACACTTTAACCAAGGAACGCACGCTAAGAGCTATTTACAAACCAATTCTTTTGAAAGTTTCGCCTGACTTAACCTATGAGCAGCTCGACGAGACCATTTCTAAGGCTGTAGAATCAGGTATTGATGGGTTTATTGCAACAAACACCACAACCTCCCGAGAAAATTTAACAACAGAGGCTGAAACAATATCAACAATAGGTAATGGCGGGTTAAGCGGAGCACCGCTGACAAAGCGTTCAACCGAAGTTATCCGATACATTCATTCTAAAACATCGGGATCAAAGCCGATCATTGGTGTTGGTGGAATTATGACCCCTGAAGATGCTCTCGAAAAGCTAGAAGCAGGAGCATCGCTAATTCAGGTTTACACTGGGTTTATCTATTCTGGCCCAATGCTAGTTAAAAATATAAACAAAGCAATACTTGCAACGTCAAAATAACCTACAAACCAATATTTATGATGATTGTTAATTGTAAAGGTCTTATTTGCCCAATGCCCCTTATTGAAACTAAAAAGGCTATCAAGGAAAGTAAAATTGGCGATACCATAGTTGTAGAAGTTGATAATGAAACCTCATTCAACAATCTAACCCATTTCTTAAACGATAATGGGTTGACCTTTGATTATTCACAGGATAAATCTCTTTACAAGCTAACATTCACGGTAAAAGAGTTGGCATCAAAATCGAACGAACCCGTAAAGGTAACAAAGCCCCAATTGAGTAAAGAGAATTATATTGTTGTAATTGATAGCAATTCTATGGGTTCTGGTAATGATGATCTTGGAAAGTTACTATTAAAGGGCTTTATCAATACCCTCGATCAAATTGAGAATTTACCGCAAGAGATAATATGCTATAATAGCGGAGTTACTTTGGCAATCAAAGGTTCGGATACTGCCCAATCGTTAAAAAAGTTAGAAAGCCAAGGGATAAAGATTACCCTTTGTGGTACTTGTATCGATTTTTATGGGATTAAGGACAGTATTGAGGTTGGTTCGATATCAAATATGCTTTATATCGCAGGGAAACTTGCAGGTGACATTCGTATTGTGAAATCATAATGATTTACTGATAAGCTAACCATGAACCTTTACTTCGATAATGCAAGTACCAGCTACCCTAAGCCTCCAGAGGTAGGTGAATTCATCAATACGTATCTAAAACATGGGGGAACCTACGGTAGAGCTTCATATCCAAGGGTGTTTGAAACTTCAAAAGTGGTAGAAGAAACACGCTTTCTCCTATCTGAATTTATCGGTACATCATTGGTTGCTAATACTATATTTACACTTAATTCAACATCTGCTTTAAATATATTGATTAAAGGTTTCTGCTATAATCATAAAAAAATCTTAATATCACCTCTTGAGCATAACGCTGTTGGACGGCCAGTTGAGTTTATGAGGGAAAAGGAGGGGATCGATTATCAAATACTCCCTCATTATGATGATGGTTTAGTTAATCTAGATGAACTCAAAAGTCTGAATTTTAAGGACATCGATTTAGTCATTGTAAATCATGTCAGCAATGTAAATGGGTTAATCCAACCCATAAAGGAGATTAAAAGGATTATTGGGGATATTCCAATTATCGTTGATGCAAGCCAGTCGCTAGGTAAAGTTTCAGTGCGATTAGATGAATGGGGTATAGATATGCTCGCTTTTACAGGGCACAAAGGGTTGCATGGGCCAACGGGTATAGGCGGTTTTTTTATTAGAAACCCCAAATTGGTTGAACCATTAATTCACGGTGGTACCGGTTCTAACTCCGAAAAACTTGTTCTACCAGATTTCTGCCCCGATAGATTTGAGGCTGGAACTCAAAATATCTTAGGAATTTATGGCTTACTCGGCGCTCTTAAAAATCTACCAGTATTAAATTATAGCATAGCGACTTATCATTCGCTCTTGCAAGATTTATTGAAAGTTAAAAGCATAAAGCTATTGATTGCTAATAATTTAGAGAATCAATCCGATGTCTTCTCAGTTTTACCTGAAAATGCAGAGGTTTCATTATTTGCAAAGCTTCTTTACGATATCCATAATATTGAAGTTCGAGGAGGTTTACATTGCTCTCCCATAGCCCATAAGTCTTTAGGAACATTCCCCAATGGAGCGATTAGGTTTTCATTATCCAATTACCATACCAATGCCGATTTAAAACATTTATTAAGATGTATAATTGATATCTATGAGCGAATACAATCCAAACAATAGATGTATAATTGTTTTTAGAAGTGTTCATGACGTAAT
>JAYTVX010000176.1:0-9530 GCA_043743775.1 Bacteroidales bacterium
CGAGTGATCACTTGGTGATATTGCCTTTGGCGAACTCGCAAGCTCGGTTGGCTTCGCCGAACTTGCAAACTCGGTTCCCCGCAGTATTACTCTGATTCATAAATACTTTCAGATAATACATCGACAGCTCTGCTGCAAGGTAGTTTATTCAGTGAGACTTTATTTTTTGAGTAAATTATTTAGTTGAACTCCAGCCTACTGGCAGGCAGGGATTCCGCGCCTAGCTGAATGTTTTCTAGGGTTACACTCCCCGCCAATAAAAGCTTGTAAGGCTTTTGGATAGAAATATTTTTATAACTATTATTGTTGCGGTTTGAGTGGTCTTTTGATTGGGTATGCATAAAACTTTTTCGAATTATGAAGCAAATATTTATCAATAAAATCAACAGAAACTCCCTATGCTCACTACAACTTACTTATATAATAATTCAGCACCATTTGTATAAATAAAGAATAAAAATGCTAGTTCAACAGAAGAATTATAGAACAATTTGGTTTAAAAGCGATAGTACCGATACCGTTTGTATTATTGACCAACGCAGCCTGCCTCATCAGTTTGTCATCGAAGAGATTAATACGGTTGATGAAATGATTACTGCAATAAAGGAGATGCATGTTAGGGGAGCCGGGCTAATCGGTGCAGCAGCAGGGTATGGCATGTATTTGGGGGTATTAGAAGCTTTAAAAGAAAAATCGTTTGATAGTTCGATAAAAGAATCAGCAAAAAAATTAATTGATTCTAGACCTACTGCAGTTAACCTTGCTTGGGCAGTTAATCGCCAGTTAGAAGCAATTTCAGATGCATCTTCTATTGATAAAAAGTTAAGTATTTCTCGTAGTATGGCTATTGCCATTGCCGATGAAGACGCTAAGTATTGTAAAAGCATTGGCGATCATGGGGTGAAGCTGATTGAAGAGATAAGTCTTAAGAAGCAAGGGGCTCCAGTTAATATCCTAACCCATTGTAATGCTGGATGGCTTGCTTTTGTTGATTATGGATCAGCAACTGCTCCCTTATACGAGGCGTTTAAACGTGGAATAAACGTTCACGTTTGGGTTGATGAAACTAGGCCCAGAAACCAAGGTGCAAGTTTAACCGCTTGGGAACTCTTAAATGAAGGTGTTCCTCATACCTTAATTGCCGATAACACTGGTGGCCACTTAATGCAGCATGGTATGGTTGATATGGTTATTGTTGGTGCCGATAGGGTTACTCGTGCTGGCGATGCAGCTAATAAAATTGGAACATATTTAAAAGCATTGGCAGCCAAAGACAATAATATTCCTTTTTATGTCGCACTACCATCATCAACTTTTGATTGGACGATTAAAGATGGAGTCAAAGATATTCCAATTGAAGAGCGTGATGCCGAGGAGGTTAAGTATATTACAGGTCTATGCAATAATGAATTGAAAAAGGTCTTATTATCTCCTGCTGATTGTAAAGCCGCTAATTATGGGTTTGATGTTACCCCTGCACGTTTGATTAGCAATTTAATTACTGAACGTGGAATTTGCGAGGCTAATGAGAAAAGTATTGCTAATCTATTCCCCGAAAAAGTTATTCGATGAGCCAAGAAGGTGTAATAAAGTTCAACTGCAATTGGATAAAACAGTATCCCTTTGATTTTGAATTATTTAACACGATGAATCAATGGCGCAGATGTCTTCATGAACTTGGATTGATCGGAGTGTATGAAGATGGCCTTGGTTACGGAAATATTAGCATAAGATCTGATCGAGATCAGTTTATAATTACCGGATCGGCAACTGGGGGATTAAAAGATCTTACAAAAGAGCATTATACTAAGGTTACATCGTATAATATTGAAACCAATTCCATAACTGCTAAAGGTCCAATTGTTGCATCATCGGAATCACTTACTCATGCTGCAATATACCAATCAGATAACAGTATAAATGCTATTTTCCACGTGCATCACATAGGCTTATGGCAGCATTATCTGGATAAACTACCAACATCCAATATTTCGATTGAATACGGTACACCCTCCATGGCAAATGAAATTATAAGATTATACAAAGAGACAGATCTGCCTGATAATAAAATCATGATAATGGGCGGGCATCAAGAGGGTATAATTACCTTTGGTAAAACAATGGATGAGGCAGGTGAAGTTCTGCTTAAATATTATAGTTTGTTAAAAGAATCAATTCATTAAATAAACTGTTAAACCATGATAAAGATTGGCATAATTGGTGGTTCAGGTTTTGATAATCCACAAATTCTAACAAACTCAACAGAGGTAATCATTACTACTCCATATGGTGAGCCAACATCTCCGCTACGTTGTGGTAAAATAAATGGGGTAGATGTGGTTCTAGTATCCCGTCATGGGCTTAAGCATCAGTATAGCCCAAGCGAAGTGAATTATCGAGCTAATATTTATGCTTTAAAGGAACAGGGAGTAACCCATATAATTGCCACAACAGCATGCGGTAGCTTGCGTGAGGAGATTGGTCGCGGGCATTTTGTTATTATTGATCAGTTTATTGATTTCACAAAAATCCGAAAGAATACCTATTTTGATAGTTTTGCAACTGGCGCAGAACATCCAGCAATGGCTGAGCCATTCAATTTGCAGCTAAGGCATTTACTATATGAAACAAGTGTTGAACTTGGATTTCAGGTTCATCCGAAGGGAACCGTTGTAACTATTGAGGGCCCTCGATTCTCAACCAAAGCGGAATCAAAAATGTTTAGATCATGGGGTGCCGATATTATTAATATGTCCATTGCAACGGAAGCGACCTTAGCGAGTGAGCTTAAAATTCCCTATGCCGCCATTGCCATGAGTACTGACTACGATTGTTGGAAAGAGGATGAAAAACCTGTAACCTGGGACGAAATCCTTGAGGTTTTTCATAAGAATATCGGGAATGTAACTAAGGTAATTATTAATACTTTGCCTAAAATTCATTAGACTATCCAATTAATGATAGGTCGTTAATGACTAACGAATGCTAATTATGGGTTGGATTATCGTTTGCTGCTAAAAAAATGGAGGGGAGTTCGAAGAAGCGTCTCTGTTCCACGGTAAAACTAAACCAAAGTACTAAAAACTTGCTTATCTGCGCATCAGCAACAATTTTTTAAACACGCTGTTAGCAACTGGCAGTTATTTGATACTCTTAAGATATTGTGCGGCGGTCATAACAGGCAACTTTGCCTTTTGAAAGTCTTTTAGATTTCGAGTGATAATTGCATCAACTCCATTTTCAAGAGCAGTAAAGTATTGTAATGAGTCTTCGTAATCCTTAAATTCATTGTCGTTTAGCGATAATGCAACAATTTTCTCATCAAGGCTTAATACTTGAACTAATAGTTTCAACTTGCGAAGAATTTGCTTTGCATCTTCTGGCTTTTTTTCTTTCAGAAGGATATAATTAGTATTGGCAAACGTAAGTGCCGAAACGTTTAGTCGAATTTTCTGTTTATCAGCTAGAGTAAAAAGCATAGCCGCTTCTGCATAGAAAGGCTCTCTTTTCGCAAGCAAGTCTATGACGATGTTGGTGTCAAGGAATAATTTTTTCATTTATACTTTTCTGTTAAGAATTTAGTATAATCCTTTTTAAAGTCATAGTCATTTTCAAGATGAATCACCCCGCTTAGACTTTCTACCAGTGGAGTAATTTCTGATGCTGTGGCTTTCTGTTTAGTAATCGATTCAAGGTAGGATTCAATCATTTTTGATAGGCTAATATTATGAATATGTGCATAATCTTTTGCCTTGTCTATTACTCGTTTGTTTAATCTAAGTGTTAATTTTGTTTCCATAGCTCATTTATTTACGTACAAAAATATGAAATCTATACGTCAAAGCCAAGTTTTTCTTGTCTTTTTCTGCTTGTTGCCAACTCGTCTATATGTTTAGTTTCTCCAAGCATATACACCCATTCTTGGGTATGTGTATTCGGTTTTTCTAAATGTTATATCAAAGTTAACCAAAATTATATATCATCAATGGATGATCATTTTTTGGAAGATGGTTGTTTGAATTATAGGTGCTCAATAGTTTGATATTTAAAAAAGATGTTCCATTTCCAACCCGATATTTGATTTGGTTTTAATACTTTTGGGGAGTGGGAGGAGAAAAGGGAGAAGATAAAAGATAAAAGAACCATTGATAAACATCTAGCCTAAGTGCCGGTAGGTTGTCAACTGTCACCAAACAACGATCAACTAAATAATGTCCAACCTAATTGTATATAAAGCTTCAGCGGGATCGGGGAAAACCTTTCGGTTGGCGGCTGAGTATATTAAGTTGGTTGTGAACGATCCGCTATCCTATAAGAAAATACTGGCGGTTACCTTTACCAATAAGGCTACGGCTGAGATGAAGGGGCGTATCCTTGATGAGCTGAAGAGCATTGCCGATGGCAAAAACACACCAATGCTCGATATCGTAGCCGAGGAAACTAGAATTAACCCCGATACTATACCCCAACGCGCCAAAAGGGCGCTATCCAATATTCTACACGATTATTCTCGTTTTTCGGTAAGTACCATCGATAGCTTTGTTCAGCGAATCATTCAGGCATTGCTGTGGGAGATAGGCCAACAGGGTGGGGCCGATATCCGGCTGGATTTTAACCCAGTGCTTGAGCGAGCCGCCGATATCATGCTCGATGAATCGGTTGATGATCCTGCACTGTTTGAGTGGTTGAAAAAGATGGGGGAATCGCAGCTCGAGGAGGGGAAGAGTTGGGATATCCGAAGTGGACTTATTGCGCTTGGCAAAGAGCTCTTCTCCGAAAGTTTTAGGTTACTGAAACCCGATGAAGTGAACCAAATTACAGATAAAAATAAGGTTGATACCTTTAAAAAGGAGTTGAACGGTTTGGTAGTGAGTACATCAAATCAAATCAAAGATTTAGGAAAAGAATCACTTAGGGTTATTAGTACGAATGGATTTTCCGACAAAGATTTTGCCTACGGCAGTTCAGGAGTATTTGGTTTTTTTGAGAAATGCTCAAATATCGATATTGGCGATCAGCTGCCAACCCTAGAGAGTATTCGGGTTTTAAAGGCTTTGGATAGCCCAACTGGCGATGATTGGGTTACTGCTGTTGATAGAAAGAATACATCAAAATTTTCCTCGATTTCAAACCTTGTCAGTACAGCCTTACACCCTGAACTGGTTAAACTTTATGATATCATTGGTAAAAATGAATCGATGTATAATTCGGCAAGGTTGGTATATCGTAATCTCGATTCACTTGCAATCCTTGGTGACCTATGGCGCACAATCCGAAGACTTTCAACCGATGAGGGATTTATGCTTCTGGCCGATAGCGGTCCATTGCTCCGTGAATTTGTTAAGGAGACCGATGCTCCGTTTGTCTACGAGAAAGCAGGCACCCGTTACGAGAACTTTATGATCGATGAGTTTCAGGATACATCGGTTATTCAGTGGCAAAACTTTAAGCCATTAATTGAAAATAGCCTTGCTCAGGATGGTTTTAGCATGGTGGTGGGCGATGTTAAGCAGGCCATTTATCGCTGGCGAAATGGTGATTGGCGTATACTTTCTTCTGGTTTAGAGGATGACTTTGCATCGCTTGGTGTTACCTATAAACCATTAGATGTGAACCGCAGGAGTTTACCATCGATTGTGGAGTTCAATAACCTTTTTTTTACAAGCGCATCGAAAGTGCTTAATGATATTGCTCAGGATAAGGTCGCAAATACAGAGTTTAGCAACGATTTTTGCAAGGAGTTTTCGTTGGCTTATGATAATGTTAATCAAAAGGTATCGAGGAATAATAGCGGAAGCGGCTATGCAGAGATTAAGTTTATACCGGATATTGATAAGTCGTTTAACGAGGATTTGAAAAATTATCTACCTGAACTGGTTTCCGATATTCAAAAAAGGGGTTACAAAGCTGGTGATATCGCCATTCTCGTAAGATCGAATAAGGAGGGGCAGGAATTTGCAAACATGCTTATTTTCCATAAGCAGAACCACCCCGATGCCTTTGGCTCGTTTGATGTTGTTAGCCAAGAGGGGTTGCTTTTGGCATCATCACCGGCTGTAAGATTTTGCGTAGCAGCGATCAGAACCATCTACCAACCCAATGATAGCATTACAAAGGCTTGCCTTGCCGCTGGGTTAAAAATCATTAAGGCTGATAAGCATACAAGTTGGAACGATACATTTATAGGGAATTATTTAGATGCCGAAGTAGATTGGTTGAAAGGATTTAGAACTCGTCCTGTTCAAGAGGCATTCGAAGCAATTATCAGTCGATATGGTTTGCTCAATAGCAAAAAAGAGTTGGCCTATATCTCTGAACTGCACGAGCAGATTCTAAACCTGTCGCGCAAAGGGCCAAACGATGTTGGACGATTCCTCGAATGGTGGGACGATGATGGCTACAAGCTATCGCTCTCGATGCCCGAGTCCGAAAATGCAATAACCATAACGACAATCCATAAATCAAAGGGATTACAATTCCCCGTGGTAATTATACCTCGTGCCGATTGGCCTTTTAATCCTGCGGGTAAGAACTCTCTTTTATGGGTGGATTCAGACCAAGCGCCTTTCAATTCTCTTCCAAAATATCCTATAAAATCAGGGAAGGATGCAAAAAGAAGCCTGTTTGCTCGTCCAACCATTGAGGATGATATGCAAAACGTAATCGATAATTTCAACATGCTTTACGTTGCCTTTACTCGCGCCGAGAATGAGTTTTACGCCTTTTGTCCCCAAAAGGAGGTTAAGAATGATAAGGATAGCAAAAAGGATACTCCTATTTCAACCGCATCAATGCTGATTGGTAAGGTTTTATTGGGCATTGAATCATCAAATATTAAAATCTCAAATGAGACTGATAGCTTTGATAATTCTGTAACGACCTATAGTTTAGGGGTTAACAGTAAGTATGAGAATCATGACTCGAAATCAAAGGATGAGAATTCAACTTGGATTCTCGATTATTACCCTGCTGGCGAGACAAAAGCGATTGTTAAGCAGCGTTTAGAATCGGCCGATTTTTTTGAAGATTCTCCTGCAAGCCATATAGCATCGATTAATTACGGTAAAACAATGCATACGCTGTTTTCGCGAATCAAATACTCAGCAGATGTTGATACTGCACTTGATAGCATGAAATTTGAGGGGTTGATTGATGGGTTTCAAAAGAAAGAGTTGAAGGTAAGTATTGAGAAACTCTTAATCCAAGAACCATACTCCAATTGGTTTTCCAAAGAGTGGGAGGTAAAGAACGAGATATCAGTTCTGTCGCGAAACAGCTCAGCTCTTCGCCCCGATAGGGTGATGATTAAGAATGGTGATGTAGTTGTAGTCGACTATAAGTTTGGTTCAGAATCGGAGAAATATATCAATCAAATCCAGCGATATGTAAATCTTATTAAGCTGATGGATTACGCTAACGTTGACGGTTACCTTTGGTATGTTGATTCTGATCGGCTGATTAAATGCTAGGGAGAAGTCAGAAGATAGTCGACAGTAAACAGTTGACAGAAGAGACAAATTATGAGGAAAGGGCTTGGTGATAATTCTATTTCTAGTTATTCCAATTTATTTCTAATTATAATTCAGGAGACAGGAGACAGGAACAAGGAATCTTTTTAACAAGCAACTATTTTTCCTATCTTGCAACTCTAAACCATAATTAAATTAATAAATAGTATGAAAAAATATCTAGCAATTTTCTTGCTTCCATTAATGGTTGCATGTGTTAAAGGTCCTAAGGAATCAGCTATATCAGGTACTTTAAAAAACTACAAAGACTCAGTAGTTAATCTTACCTCAAAGGGAATCACCGAGAAAATAAAGTTGAATGCTGATAAAACATTTACATTCAAAACAACAATCGACAAACCTATCCTGTACACTTTAAAAACAGGACGTAAAACAAATTTAGAGTTTTATGTTAATCCTGGTGATGTTACCGAAATCGCTATCGATTTTGAGAACCTAAAGGATGGAGCAAAATTCACTGGTAAACTCGAATCTGTTAATAATTATCTTACCGAGAAAGAGACCATTACTAAAAAATACATCACAAATTTCAATGAGGTTTTTGGATTAGGTAAGGATAAATTCAACTCAAAACTAGATTCTTTAAACAGCGAACTTCTTGAGAAAGTTAAAACCTTATCGAATAGTAGTATTGCTGAACTTGAGAATTTTAGAGTTGGATATCAGATTAAAGGGATGAAAGCAAACTATCCTGAATATAACGCTTATGTAAATAGTTCGGAGTTCAATTCCGATAGCGCTGATTTTTCTGTACTTGATGGATTAGATTTAAATATTGCTCACCATTTAATGTTTAGCGATTATTCCGATTTGGTCAACAAGTTTATCCAAAATAAATTTGTGAAAGAGAATGGTGCGAAGGCTCTTGAAACTATGCCTGCAATTGATAGACTTACAAAGATGTTTGCTTTAATTGATGCAAATGTTTCCAATGTTGAGGTTCGCGATTTCTTGAAACAAAGTGCATTTATGGATGATCTTTCATATGGTGAGTTTTGGAAATTAAACGATCTTGTAAATAAGTTTTTGGCAGAATGCCAAACAGTTGGATATAAGAATATTATTGAAAAGTTATACAGCCAAAAGATGTTGCTAGCCCCTGGTAAACCTGCACCATTGTTTAAGTATAAAGATATTAACGGTAAGGAGTATGCTCTTGAGGAGTTAAAGGGTAAACTGGTTTATATAGATTTTTGGGCAACTTGGTGCGGTCCATGCCGTCATGAGCTACCATTCCTCGAAGAGGTTGAGAAGGCTTATCAGGGTAAAAAAGTTACATTCATCAGCATGTCAGTTGATGATGATATGGTTGCTTGGGATAAAATGGTGAAAGAGAAAAAGATGGAGGGACTTCAGCTTCATGCTGATGGTGCTTGGAGTTCAACAGTTGTAAAGGATTATCAAATTAAGGGAATACCAACTTTTGTTTTAATTGATGAGAATGGATTTATCATCACTCCAAGTGCTCCAAGACCATCATCTGGCGCAGATTTAGTAAACCTTTTGGATGAGAATTTAGCTAAGATTAAGTAATCGTATACAAAGCAATTATAGAAGAGGCTAACCGTTTTGGTTGGCCTCTTTTTTTGCTGTAGAAAATGATTTGCTATCTTATAAACTTTTCAACTTCTTTACTTTTCAACTTTTCTTCCTTACTTTACAATTATCAAAACAATTTAATCAATGGCATACCCTTGGGGAGACGATCGTCGGTTCAATAGCTACGCTAATTATTTCAAGCGTACATTTGGTGGAAGGGTTCAAAAGCTCACCATTGATGCTGGTTTTACTTGTCCTAACAGGGATGGTTCGGTTGGTATTGGTGGATGTTCCTATTGCAACAACGATGCTTTTAACCCGAGTTACTGTAGTCCAATAAAATCAGTTATTCAGCAAATAGAGGAGGGTATTGGTTTTCATGAGGTTCGATATAAAAGGGCAGAGAACTACCTAGCCTATTTTCAGGCTTACTCAAATACCCACGAATCGTTACAAAAGCTA
>JAYTVX010000177.1:0-7945 GCA_043743775.1 Bacteroidales bacterium
TTTTGATGCTCTTGCCTCAAGAAAAAACCTTCCTAAAGAATTAGGTAACTGGGGTAATTTCGGTGTTTTCACCTATTTACTCTTCCCTGAAAAGTTTGATGTAAAAGGATTCGAAACCAAACTAAAAGGGATGTATCCCAAGTACATGGAACCCATTTTTGGGAAGATGAATATTAAAATCGATTATATCCTTGAACCAATTTCACGAATACATCTTTACTCAACAAATGCAGGAGAACCAGAACCAACTGGTAGTATCAGCTATGTTTATATCTTTTCAATTGTTGCTCTTTTCTTGGTTCTAATCGCTGCCATGAACTATATGAACCTAGCAACAGCACGATCTGCTAAACGGGCTCGCGAAGTAGGTTTACGAAAGGTTGTGGGCTCTCGTCGAAGTTCACTAATTATTCAATTCCTGACTGAATCAACCACCTTTACTATAATATCCCTAATATTCAGTATAGTACTTTTAGCCCTACTACTACCTAAGTTCAACGAACTTGCTGGTAAATCGTTTGATCTTCATATAATATTTAGTCCATTAGTTTTACTAAGCTTATTAGGAGTTATAGTGGTTGTTGGAATATTTGGTGGTAGTTACCCTGCTTTTTACTTATCGAGATTTAGTCCAGTAACCGTTTTCAAAGGAGAAATCACTCAAGGTTCTACTGGCAGTATGTTTAGAAAAGTGCTTGTAGTAATTCAATTTACCATATCTGTTGCTATGATAGTATGCACGCTTGTAGTATTCAAGCAGATTAACTTCATGAAAACAAAAAATCAGGGATTTGATCAAAAGAATGTTATCGGGCTACAGCTTAATCGTGAAATGGTTAAAAAGTTCTCCGTTCTTAAGCAAGCAATAAAAGAAAATCCAAATATTCTATTTGTTGGTTCAACCGACACTCCTGTTGGCGAAGGTTCTGGAAAAGTTCTATTTAAAATGGAAACCGATCAAGGAATGGTAGATAGAGGAGTAAACTTCGCAGTGGTAGATCCTGATTTTGTTGAAACACTTGGAATTAAAATGTTAAAAGGACGCGATTTTCAGGAGGATATGCCCTCTGATACATTAACAGGAGTGGTTATTAACGAAACGCTTGCCAAGAGGATGAATTGGTCCGAACCAATAGGTAAAAAAGTCGAGCTTGGGAACTTCATAAAAGGGAGTGTAATCGGAGTTATGAAGGATTACCATCAAACAGGAATGTACAATCAAATCGAATCATTGCTTTTAATATACCGTCCCAATAATAATGTAGTTTACGCAAAGCTAAGCGATAAGGATGTTCAGGGTACGCTACGCTTTATTGAGACAAAGTGGAAAGCAATATTCCCTGAAAAGCCTTTTGAATACAAATTCTTAACTGAACGTTTCAACCAACAATTCAAAGCAGATGAAAAGCGTGGGCTCATTTTTACGCTTTTTACAATTTTAGCGATACTAATTGCATGTCTTGGTCTATTCGGATTAGCCTCTTACATGGTTGAACAAAAGACAAAGGAGATTGGGATACGAAAAGTTGTAGGTGCTAGCGAGGGTATTATTGTTAGAATGGTATCTAAAGAGTTTTTAACGCTGATTTCGATATCAATCATTATTGCCTTTCCAATTGCTTTCTATATGATGAATAGCTGGTTGCAGAATTATGTTTATCGAACTAAGATGGGTGTAATGATTTTCATTATTGCCGCACTCATTACTATAGCAATCACCTTTATAACAATTAGCTATAAAGCATATAAAGCAGCTGTATTAAACCCCGCAAATTCGTTAAGAACAGAATAGCAACGAGAAACCTAAAATTTAAGGACACTGCTTAATGGTAGTGTCCTTTGTTTTATCAATGAACCTAAGTTATAAACTTATTTTTTAATGAATCACTCAACTTAAGATCATTATCAATGCTTTCGTTCATTATATCATAGTAATCACTTTGATAATAATTGTTAATTCTAAATCTAACTGGAATAATTTTTGTTAAGTAATAATGTTTTTATCCAATTCGTTTATAAATTTGCATGAACTAGTTAAAACACAAAAAAATGAAAAGACAAGTAGTTTTAACGTTGATATTAGTAGGTGCTTTTACTCAATTCGCCAACGCCCAGCTTGTTAACGATTTATATAAAGTATATACTCCTATTAGTCAAAATACTAACATTCAGGATACAACAGGCTACTCACCTTTTGGAATTATTAAGCCTGGGAAACCTGTTTACAGTATGTCCTTTGGTACTGGTTATACTGCATTTGGTCGAGGAGTTGGATATTCAAGTTCATCAGTTACACCAACCGTTGGATTTGCCTTGAACAATAAGGTTCAAATTGTAGCAGGAGGAACATTCTCTTACAATAACATGAGCAACATGCCAGCCATGAAAACCCCTGCAGGGAATGGTGGCATACAACAATCCACAGGAAACCCAACACAGGTTTTTGCTTATGGTCAATACCAAGTAAACAATCGTTTCAGCGTATATGCAATGGGGGCATTCGCCAAAAATCAGCTATTTGTATCCCCTTTTCAAGCAGGGATTGGCACTTGCAACTACCAACAAGCAGGTGTTGGATTTAACTACAAATTAAGTAGTAAAGTTTCACTTGGCGCATCGTTTAACTTTACAAATAGTACAGGCAATATGATGGGATTAACACCAAATGCGTTCAATTCATTTGGGCCGATGTTTCCATAATATTTTCAATATTTTACAGATAAAAAATCCAGCGTAATGCTGGATTTTTTATTTACAATCATAATTAACCCTATTCCACCTTATATTCTTTTTGATGTTCTGAATTTTTATCCTGAATTGAATCCTGCAAATCATTCTCTTCACTCAGCTCTATTTGTTTCTCTTTCGAAAGGTCAACTTTTTCAACCTCCTTTGGAGTTGTTTCTGTTGTTACCCATACAGTACTAGTCCTTATCACATAAACATTACGGAGGTTGTCCCAGTAAAAATTATGGCGAGGAAAGTAAACCCAACGATGACTATAGCTTACCCTAGGTGCCCAGTGTGGGTGATAAACTACTGCTTTTCGAACACGATGGTTTTTGTTCTTAACCACTACAATTTTGTTTCGTGAGCGTCTTTCCTTTACTACAGTATTCTGAGCAAAAGTACTTGTTAATCCAATAAAAAGAATCAAAAGAGAAATGAATGAAGTTCTTCTAAACGTTTTCATATTGATATTATTAAATGTTTCTTGTTTGATATTAATACAACTCAAACTCAGTTCACCCTACTAATTGATTTAAGTTTTTCTCGAAAAAGAAAAACCATCCAGTAACTAACGGATGGTTCAATAGGGTCGAAACAAATATTGTTTAATTACTCTTTTTGAGTAGCCAAAATCATTTTAAGGTGCAGCTGATTACCAATATCGAGAATTGAAACCAAATCCTGAAGTTGAATAGTTCTGTCGGCTCGCAAAATTACTGTTGTGTTCTCTGGATTAATTGCCAATTTCTGAATACCCGGTTTAATAGCATCAAATGGGATTGGTTTGTCGTTTAGAAAGTAGTTTAACTCCTTGGTAACCGAAAGGTTTATGGTTAACTTCGATATCTTCTGAACATTAGCCGATGCCTTAGGCAACATTAGCTGAATTACCGAAGGATTAACTAAAGTAGAAATGATTAGAAAAAAGAGCAAAAGGAAGAACATGATATCGTTGAGCGACGAGGTATAAACCTCGGCTTGCATCTCACGTTTACGTTTCAGTTTCATTATTTATCTATATAAAATTCCCTAACCTCGACTACGTAGTATACCCATCAAATCATTTGACTGCTTTTCCATCATCGAAGTAATCCTGTCAATTTTTGAATTTAGAAGGTGATATGCCGTAAAAGCTATAATCCCCACCATCAAACCAGATGCTGATGATATCATCTTCTGGTAAAGACCGCTTGAGATAACTCCAATGCTGATATTATCGGTCAATGATATATCGTGGAATATTCTGATAACTCCAAAAATTGTCCCAAGGAAACCGAACATTGGAGCAATGGTTGAAATAATAGCTAAAAGATGAACCCCTCGGCTAAGAACATCCACCTGCTGATGCGCTTCAGTTTCCATCGCATCTTGAATATCCCTAATTGTAAAACCAATGGTATGCAATCCAGCGGCAAGTACTTTTCCAACAGGCTGATTGTTGGCTTCGCAAGTATTAATCGCCAAATCGAGTTTTCCCTCCTTAAGCATGGGATTGATTAAACTGACAAGGTTCGGTGTTTTTGATGCACGTTTAAGGATTGTCCAACGTTCAAAAATCACCCAAAAACTTACCAATGAAAGAAAGAAAATTGGAACAAGAATCCAACCGCCCTTCATAATAACCTGAAACATATTCTCGGCTTGATGTGTAACTACCGGTTGTTGAATGGTTTGAAGTAAAATAGAAAATATCATAATCGACCTATGTTAAGTAATTATTTTTCTGGTTACGAAAGTAAAGATATTTATGATAACAATACCCACAAAGATAAAAATGAATTTTTCATTTCTTTATTGTACAAAAGAAGAAATAAAAGTGGAATAATGAAATGTAAAACTTTTAAAAAACAACAATAAAAAAACTGCAAGAACTCAATTTATAAAGTCTTTGCAGCTTTTCTTAGTACTACTATTCGTCTTACTCTACCACCAAAACTACATCTAAAATAAAAATATCGTCTATAACTTTATCTCCTAAATTATCAAAAAAAGAACCTGAACCATAACGCACATCAAACTTTGCTCGATTAACTGCAATATTTGCAGAATAAGTATTCCCATTCCTTATTACCTTAAAAGTAATTGGATTGGTTATCCCCTTAATGGTAAGGTTTCCATTAGCATCAGTTTGGTTATCAACAAATATAGTGCTTTCAGAAAGAACCAAAGTTGTAACAGGAAACTTCTCAACTCCAAAAAAATCATCCGTTTTTAGGTGGCCAATCAATTTTTGGTTGTAACCAGCATCCGTTAAATCATCGTCAGTAATACTTTTCATATCGATGTTGAATGTTCCGCTAACAATTTTATTATCCTTAACGGTTAGCACACCATCGATTAGCTTAATGTGACCAGTATGCTGGCCTGTTACTTTCTTTGCAGTCCATTTCAGTTCAGACTTTTCAACATTTGCTTTGAAGCTCTGAGCATTTACAGTACCTGCAATGACTAGAGCGAATGCAGCTAAAAGGATTCGTTTTGTAATCATATCTATAATTTTTAAGTATTTACAAATCATTTGGTTTTGGGTAATTAACAAATGAAAATTACATTTTGTTTAATCACATGGTCCAATGTTTAAATATTTTTAACAAATCTCCTTTTTAACTTTGATTATTGGCTCACACTTTCCTTTTCAATGAAAAATATTTAAAAAAGTTAGTACTCAAAACTTTTCAAGTATGTTTCCTTTCGACTCTTCTATTCACGAAATAAAACCTCCCAGAATATATCCGGATACATCAAGATTAAGAAAAGGAATATCATTTTGCTACTATGAAGAAAGGAGAAATAATTTTGAAGGGTTCGATTGAAACCACTTCTTATCGAGATACAATCAATAAACCAATCGACCACGATAAACCAATACCAAGAAGAAACAACATTATGGAACTAAACCCGAATAAAAGGTATTGCTTCATTGAAAACTTATAATATTTTCTAATAGAATAAATAATAACGATTGAAAATGGGATACACAGTAGAATTCCGGTTATAAATCCAGGTGAAATAAAACCTAATGCGAAAGAAGATGATATATGAGAAATCGCATTAATTAAAGTTATGAAAGCAATTACAAGCAAAATCTTAACATTTAAAATTGAGGGCTTATTCCAAATAATCATGGCTACGATTAAAGGTATTATTGTAGCAACAAACAAGGCAATTCCAAAAACAACTGAAATCGTTTGAGCTTCATTAGGGAGTAAGGACATAAAATTAGCAGGAATAATATTCAGAATAACAGCAATCCTACGATTAAACACAATCCATTCTTCAGCATTATGGACTATGTAAATAACGGGAAATAATCCTACGAGTAAGCGATATTGCCTTAAGGGAAGCATCTCTAATACGATTTTAACAAATTTAGTAAAACTTAAATTGATGTAACCACCACTCAATGAAAATCATTTTCTAGATTTGCACCTCTATTTTAAAATCAACATGAAGGTATTTAGCACAATATTTTTACTAATACTATCGAACATATTCATGACTTTAGCGTGGTACGGCCATCTGAAATTCAAGGAGATGCGATGGTTCGAGAATCTCGGATTAATTGCGATTGTCCTTATCAGCTGGTCAATTGCTCTGTTTGAGTACTTTTTTCAGGTTCCAGCCAATCGAATTGGGTATAAGGGGAACGGTGGCCCGTTTAGCCTTGTTGAGCTAAAGGTGATCCAAGAGGTAATAACACTGGTGGTATTTATGGGGGTTTCGCTTATCGCATTTAAAACCGAAACTTTTCGAACCAACCATTTAATTGGATTTGCATTCCTAATCCTTGCGGTCTATTTTATCTTTAAAAAATAACAAAATGTATAAAATTAAAAAGGAGGCCTTTCGGCCTCCTTTTCCCAAACACACAAAAAAATTAAACGAAGAACAAAAATTTTTTGAGCAAACGTTGATAAAACAAACACCATTAAACAAAAAACTCCACGTAGAAATCTGGTTTGCTCAAAAATCAGGTTTTAAACCAGTTGCAAAAATACACCAACAAAACCTAAATTAGATCTGATTTAGTGTTAAATCTTCACTAAAATCAGAAAATATTTCTTAATTTGCTGATAATAAATGAAATAAAAATCATCCTTTTTTCACAAAACAGAATGATTTTAAAGGGATAAAGAACAACCTCGCGGAAAGCGGTCGAGGTATCTAAATGAAATTTATTTCCTTATCGCCGCAACCTACCCTTCGTAAAACTTTGGCCAGCGGGGCGGCGGGGAACAGAGTTTACGAACTCGACGAAGCCAACCGAGTTTGAGAGTTCAACGAAGTTAATATAACCTTAGAGATCCCTCGACTCAGCTCGGGATTAGTTCGACAAAATAATTTTGTTTCACAAAATTAATGTCTCACTGATTTAAAGAAACCAATTAATAAAATAATTGGTCAAACCGAATAAGCTGTTTAGTCGTAAAATGAAAGCCTTAATCAAATGCTGTTCCCTCTAAACAGGATTTGACTTGCTACAATTGTTTTTTACTACTATATTTACATTACTGAATGGGAGAAAGAATGAAATCGTTAAAAATTGAAGCCGCTATTGATACCCCTGAGATCTTCTTTGACTCAGAGAGTAAAATATTCTCTATATCTGGGATCTCCCACCCTGAAAATGCTAAGGAATTTTATATTCGAGTGCTAAATTGGCTCGATGAATTCTATGAGGAAATAAAGGACAGAGAAGCCACAAAAATTATTGTTGATCTCAATTTTAAGTATATCAACTCATCATCGTATAAATATCTTCGCGAGATAATGCGCAAAATTTCGAACTTCAGAAACAATGGAATAAGCGTTGAAGTAATCTGGAACTATCACGAGGATGATGAGGATTTATTGAATGAAGGGATGGTTCTTTTTGAATTACCGGAAGTAAAACTCCCCTATAGATGTATTCCATATAGCTAGTAGATTGATTTTTAACGCTATTATACCCTCCTTTTTGATGTTTTTACTGTTTTCAACTAGTCATTTAGCATTTAAATTGAATTAATATTTATTTTTATCAATCTGAATCACAGATCATTAAAAACTTTTATGCATTTTATATTAAACAAAAAGGATAGTTTGTTCCTACTACTCTACTTTGGTTATTGGAAATTACTAATTTTGCAGTTCAATTTAAAATAGTACATGTCATGGCAAACAAAAGAGAAATAAAGAAGGATGTTGATTACCTAATTGGCGAAGTTATTAGCGA
>JAYTVX010000178.1:0-3648 GCA_043743775.1 Bacteroidales bacterium
ACGTCCGATTTGAAGAACCCCTCGAGGTCATTATCAACGGGCAAAATCGCAAGGCAGTGGTGTTGAAAAGGGTTGGGATTGTGGAAGGGGAGATGTTAAATGAAAAGTGAGAGGTGAGAAGGGGCAAGTGGAAAGAGAACAAGTTTACAAGTAGACTATTGCTTATAGGAATTTCCTGACGTTAGCACAATTTGCACCGGTTTATTAGTGGTTGACACATAGTTACACATCTATTTCAGTGATCTTTTCTATGTCTACACCTTTGATAATGATAATTAGAAATTGATTAAGAATTAATACATCATCGCCAGAAATGCAAGAATCGGTTAAATAATGAATTCATGATTTATTCGTGAACTTGTTGCTTATTCTCATCAATGCTTTAAACCCTTTATCCTTTAATAGCCCAACGCAGCTTCGCTGAACGGGCACGAGGATTTGCATTACACTCCTCAGCCGATGGCCGAATTGGATCGGGTGCAACTTCGCGGTATAAACCTAACCGAAAAAAAGTTTGAAACGATTTTTTAACGCGGCGATCTTCCCCTGAATGAAATGAAAGTATAGCTACCCGTCCACCTGGGGCAAGTGCGTAAGGAAGTCCCTCCAAAAACTTATCTAATGCTCCAAATTCATCATTCACCGCTATTCGCAATGCCTGAAATACGCGCTGACATGATTTCTTAACTTCATCCTTACGTTCATGAAACGGAAGAAATACTAAGGCCTCGGCGATGATCCTCTGGAGCTGGGTGGTTGTTGCAATATCTATACCATCTGATATTTTGGTTATAATTACTTGAGCGATGGGTTGGTAATGAGGTTCATCAGCATTCTCTACCAATATCTCTTCTAATCTATTCTGGGAAATTGATCTCAAAAGAGCTGATGCCGATTTACCCGATGTCGGGTTCAGCCTTAAGTCCAAAGGACCTTCAACCTTAAATGAAAATCCTCTTATCGGATTATCAATTTGCATCGATGAAACTCCCAGATCGGCAAGCACAAAATTAAGTGGGCCAGATTCAGAAACAATTTGATCGATACCCGAAAAATTTAATCTTTTGATAACTAAAACCTCTGGGCCATAACCTAAATTTTCGAGACGTTCTCTGGTTCGAGGTAATTCAAATGGATCAACATCAATAGCATAGAGTCGCCCACCTTCCTGTTTGCCTGTGCCAGTGGGTGTCAAGTGTGGATGCAAACACTTTAGAATCTCAAGGCTATGTCCACCATAACCCAGCGTGGCGTCCAGACCAACTTGTCCTGGAACGACTTTGAGAATATCCAATATTTCATTAACACAAATGGAACGATGCATTCCAGCGGGTGTTCGCCCCTGCTCTATAACCTTTGCAACATCCTCGGCATACAGTTCAGGTTGCTGCTCTTTGTATTTCTCTTTAAAGGCTTTCGGATGAGTTCCTTTATATCGAATACGACGGATATGTTTTGGTTCTTGATTTTCCATAGCTGCAAATCTAATAAATTAGCGCTTTAGTGAATAACTCCTTCTTAATTAATTCCAATTAAGTTAGCTAATTAAACACCATTTGCAATACAATTGAACTTTCAAAGGATTAGTAAGAATAACTTGTTATACTTGAATATTTGATGGTCAAAAACCCCATAGCCACGAATACACGAATTGATTAAACAATGAACGCACGATTAATTCGTTTGTTATTCGTGAATTAGTGGCTTAATTATTTTTGTCCCTGGTATGGCAACCGTTAACCTCAAATGATAGATTATTATACCAAAATACTTAAGAGTTAAAACATTTTAGCCACGAACACACGAATTGGGTTAAGAGACTGTTTAGATTTCATTTTTTCACGCAAAGTCCGCAAAGCCGGCCTGAGAGTCGTTAGAGTTTTCTCAAAATTTGCAAAGCATGATAAATAGATACTTGCAACTAAATCTTTGATTTTGTTTAAGCGTTTTCTAAGAACGCAAAGAACAGAAATGGCTATAAGCCATTTCAACTCTGTGTTACTCTGTGCTCTTTACTCATTTTACTCTGTGGTTAATCTTTTAGTATTTTAAAACCTAAACAGTTTCTAAATTTATTTATCAAACTATATTAGTAAAGGCATTCACTAAACAGAAGATAAATTCCAACTTTGACTAATGCCCTGATAAGCAAACTTTTCATACATTAGTATGGCAATTTCAAGGGTTAAAATGCACCCTACCGAAACAGCGGCAGTTTAGTGATAAATGCCAATAACTTACTAAATTCTAATGGCCATGAGATATCTAAATGCTTTTCTGCTCCTAATTATTACAGTGATTTTATTCTCCTGTTCAAACGAGCAACCCAAAAAGGAAACCTCTGCAACAAACGAAAAAGAAAGAGGTGTGGTTAAAGCTATTAGCTCTAAGGTTGTTGCAAAGGCAATAATTAAGAGTGATCTCAAGAGGCTCAACATTGCAGGAAATATTAAATCATTAACCGAATCAACCTTCAGATCAACACTAAAATTAGGAGTTGTTAAAAAAGGTCCCTTAAATTCAAGAAAAATAATACTATTTGATATAAAGGGGAATCAAAAAGAGTTGAGTAGCTATAGCTCTAATGGTAAGTTGGAGGAGAAATCTGCATATAAGTACGATGAGGATGGAAATAAAATTGAGTACAGCTTTAGCCAATCTGATGGTAGTTTGGACTATAAATCCACTTTCAAGTATGATGAAAACGGTTATATAATTGAAGAAATCGCTAATTATCCCGACGGAAGTTTATACTACAAGGCAACCTATGAGTATGATGAAAAGGGTAACCAAACCGAATATGTTTTATATAACCTTTTAGGCAACCAAATCAAGAAAAAAACCTTCGGCTATGATGATAAAGAGATTCAGATTGAGGAGAACCATTTCGATTCCAAAGGAAGCCTTACCAATCGGTATACCTTCAAATACGATGATAAAGGGAATATGATTGAGCACTCAGCCTATAATCCGGATAACAGCTTCAGGGGCTCCTTGATCTATAAATATGATTATGATAAAAAAGGTAATTGGATCAAAAAAACTACCTGCAAGAACGATAAAGCTCTTGAGATTACTGAAAGGGTTATTGAGTTCTATTAATCCATTTATCATTTGATTCACTCACCACATAGGCGCATTAGAACACAATTATAAAAATCAGTTTGCCCAATCTGCTTTACAGTCTCGCTCACGAACAACAAACTCCGATAAATGATCAACGTCTCCTTAATACCTCCAGCACCTTCTGCCCCTTATTAACAACCCCGGGGGTAGCGTCAATAATCTGTAGCTCGATTACATAGGGCAACTCCTCGGCAATCCATTCGTACCGTTTCGAGAGGTAGAGCAGGATATCCATACAGTGCGCCTTTACAGCGGGCTTGGTGTTTTTATCGATAAGCCACTCAAAGCAGGTCTCTACGATGGGTTCCATATCAATCTTTTGGAGCAGATGGCAGGCATCCTTGGGTAATCGGTTCTGGTTACAATCTAACATGGCATGGTTTAGCAGTTTGCTAAAGTGGCGTTGAGCGCTTGGGTTCTTTATGGTTGGAATTAATTCTATGATTCTTGAAAGGCATAGACTAAAAAGGTCAGGATTGGAGGTGAGAACATTCTCAAGCACCCATGCTGCATGAAAGCTCA
>JAYTVX010000179.1:0-10250 GCA_043743775.1 Bacteroidales bacterium
TTGTAACTGTTTATGATAATGCGTGGGAAAACCTTGTGGGAGCAAATGTAACCTGTGAAAATGCATTATACACAACTAACGCACAGGGTAAAGCCTTTATTCCAGTATCTGAAGATGGAACCTATACCTATTCAATTACCGCTTCTGGTTTTTTCAGTGCAACCAAAACTGTTACAGTTGCTGGAAGTAATATTGAAGACTACACTTCGTTAAAGAAACAGTATAGCGCTACATTTACAATCAATGATGGCATCAACCCTATTGAGGGTGCAATTATTAAAGTAGATGGCCATGAAGCGATTACTGGTACAACCGGAATAATAACTCTTGATAAAGTATTCAAAAGCAACTGGGAAGCTTACACATATTCAGTTTCAGTTGTTGGCTATCCCGATTACATAGGTACTTTTTATGTTGGCAATTCCGATGTTATTGTTGATCCAATCTCGTTTACCACTAAAGCGTATGACGCTAATTTAACCATTAATTATTCGAATGGTTACCCAGCTTCTAACGCTATTATTAGCATCAACAACGCTGTTCTCAGTGCGAATACCCTAGGTAGAATTTTAGTTCAAAAACTGGTAAATGGTACTTATGACTATGTAATCTCATCATCGGGTAATGTTGACTATGTTGGAACCATTACCGTTGCTGATGCAAACCTTAATCAGACCATTACTTTAACATCTGGTTATGATTTAACAGTCCAAGTAGTAAATGGTCCAAGCGGAACTGTTGGTCTTGCGAATACCCCAGTTACAATTAATAGTGTAACTAAGAATACTGATGCAAACGGTAATGTAACCTTTGGTGTTCCAAATAATTCAGCAATTCATACAACTGTTACAAAAACAGGATTTGTTGATGCCACTTTGGACATAGCTGATGTAAATACAAATATGTCGGTTTCAGTTTACTTGACCCCTGCATACTCTATTAAGGTAAACGTGGTTGATGATTATTCTTACAATCCTATTGAGGGTGCAACAATTGTTCTCAATAGCATAACCAAGCTAACAGATATAAATGGTAATGCTCAATTCGACAACGTTGCACCAAGTGCAACAGCATACGACTATACGGTTACTGGACCGGGTAATTACAGTTCCACCAACGGGACTATTGATCTGCCTTTCACCAGTCCGCCAGACTATCTGGCAACAGATAATATAATCACCGTCAATCAAGCATTATCATCACCAGGTGTCTATTTTGCTTTAGCTGAGAGTGAATTTCAACAATACAAGAAAAACACTATTATTAATTTTGATGGCGTTAACTACCAATTTGACAATGAGTTTGCAGGAGGTATGATTGACTGTTCAATCGGAACTCATACCTACGTGGTAACCCCTGAAGATGTAACTAAAGCGATTGTGAGAGGCACTGTGACAGTATCAGGCAATACCAAAGAATTTGTTGTTGTTTATGTTCAGGATGGTCGTAAGGTTGAAATTTACACCATCGATAAGAACTCGAACCCAATTGAAGGGGCAGAGGTAACATTCAATAATCTCATCGTTTCAACGGATGCAACTGGTGATGCAGTATTTGAGCGAACTCAAATGGGTGAGTATACATACTCTGTATCTAAGACAGGCTATATCGGCGTTACAGATAAACCATTATCAGTAAATACTGCTGATGTTCTTGAGATTGCGACTCTTTTGCTGCCTGGCTATAATGCTACTTTCACGATTACTGATGGAACCAGTCCTATCCAAGGTGCAACTGTAACGATTGATGGCATAGATGTAATCTCAGATGCTGATGGTAAAGCAATCTTCACAGATGTCAGCAATGGGACTTACTCCTATTCTGTTTCAAAATCGGGCTATGAAACTAAAATGGGTAACGTTACAGTAGAGGATGGTGATATTTTCGAGAACGTTGCGTTAGAGCTGTTAACATATACACTAACCTTTAATGTAAGTAATGGCACATCAGCAATTGATGGTGCAAGCGTAACTATCAATACAACAACCGTTACTACTGATGCTAGTGGACATGCTGTATTTACTAATATGGTTCCGAATACCTTTAGCTATTCAGTATCTGCTACCGGATATAACAATGCTAGCGGTTCTGTTACTGTTACAAATGCTGATGTAACCAAAGATGTAACTATGAGCCTAACAGCTTATAGCATTACGTTTACTGTTAATAATGGTACAGGGGCTATTGCAGGTGCAAGCATAACTATCAACACTACAACTGTTACAACCGATGCTAGCGGACATGCCGTATTCACTAATATACTTCCAAATACTTATAGCTATTCTGTTACTGCCAATAGTTACAATAATGCTAGTGGAACCGTATCGGTTACTAATGCCGATGCTACCAAAACCGTTACCATGATTTCAACAGGCATTGGCAACAATGAGATTAGCTCTATTCGCGTCTATCCTAACCCAACTTCGGGCAACATCAACTTAACTATTCCTTTAGAGGTAGAAAAAGATGTTACCGTAAGGGTTGTCAACCTGATTGGCACAGTTATGAATGAAGTTAGAGTATGCAATACCGACAAGGTTGCCTTAGACCTATCGAGCTACTCGAATGGAATTTACTTTATACAAATCAATGGCTTAGGAAATGTTCAAACAATTAGGGTCGTTAAGAACTAATTTTTGTTGTGGTTTGGGAGAAAACTCTGGGAGCAATCCCAGAGTTTTTATAAAAGTTACAAACAAATATTATGATTAAGAAAGAAACGTGTAACTCAGTAAAACAATTTAATTCAAAGGTTGAACTACTGTTACTAGAAGTCAATCAACTTAAATTTACTGTAAACAATCTAGTATTAAACAATAATCATTCTGAAAAAAACACCAATTCAGATAACACTGGGTATATCATTATTAACTTAGTAAAAAAATCTCTTTACTGGAGTCTTTTTTTTCAAAAGACTTTAGGGTACAACCCAAACACTATTTCTTCAACCTTTGAAAACCTAGAAGAGTTATTACATCCAAGCGATAAGTTTACCATTGATGATATATTCAATAAAAAGAATCGGTATGAAGAACTGTTTTTTAAGCTAAGATTCCGAACAAAGAGTCAAACTTACATTCTATTAAATTCTTACTTAAAAGCAATTAATTAAAAGAGACATGGTGCTTTAGGGTAAATTTTAAAAATACTCGGCTTTGCTTAGGTAACAAAGCCTTGTTTTAGTTAGGTTTTTAGGTTAGGATTCCGGGATGAATGTCCCGGAACTTTTTTCTAAAAAAAATTATACTTTACCTTTTTTCTTATCAGAGTGTCCATAATGGTAACCATATCCATAGTTATATCCATAGTAACCATATCCAAAATAGGTTGAACTCAAATCGTTGGCAGCAATGGCCACTTTCTTAAACTCTTTTTGATTAATAGATTTAAGAATTCTTTCTATTCCATTTATTCTACTATGCTTATATCTTACAATAAAGAGCACTAGATCTGAATGCTGAGCAAGGATAAAACTATCGGCAACTATTCCAATTGGTGGTGAATCTATTACGATTATCTCATAATTTTCTTTTAGTTTTCCAAGAAGTTCAAGCATTCTAGGAGAGTCTATTAGCTCTGTAGCATTTGGTGGAATCAACCCTGAGGATATAAAAGATAAATTTTCTACATCAGACACTTGAATTAGTTTATCAAAGTCAGCATTCTTACTTAGATATGCACTTAACCCTCCTAAGGAATTATTTTTAAAGAAATACTCCTTTTCTGGTTTCCTTAAATCGCAATTCACTAAAACCGTTTTATGTCCTGCTAGGGCAAAACTTGCCGCGATATTTCTGGAAACATAACTCTTTCCCTCACCAGCAAAAGTTGATGTAATAAGAACAATTTTCGATTCGCCACCTCCAATGAGAAATTTGATATTGGTTCGTAATAAGCGATACGCATCGGCAAAAACAGAGATTTGCTCTTGATTTACAATAAAAGGACCTGGAATATCAGAATGGATAAGTTCACCAACTACAGGGTATCCTAATTTATCGAGTTGGCTTGATTCCTCAAATCGATCAACCAGCTGTGAACGTAAATAGATGAAAAGAAATGGTATTGTAAGACTAAGAAAAATCGCCATTAATAGGTTTAACTTTTTATTAGGAGAAACAATGGTAGCACGAATTACTGATGCACCATCAAGAACCTCATTTTCAGGAAAATTTGATGCTGAAGCAATCTGCAGCTCCGAGCGTTTTGTTAAGAGAAATGTATATATCTCATCATTCAGCTTAAACTGACGTTGAAACGAAAGTAACTCCTTCTCCTTCTCTGGTATTTTGGCAACTTCGGACTGATACTTCGTAATCCTTTCGTCTAAATTCTTTATCGAAATTTTAGTAGAGTATATTAATCCATTTATCGTTTCAAGAATTGTCCGTTTCCGTTCAATAATTTTATACTCAATAGCCCCGAGCATCGGGTTATCCTTCTTTGAGTTTACGGTGATTTCAGTTTTCTCGGAATAAAATTGCATCAAATCCAAAACCAATTTATTCAATACCTCATCGGCAATGCCCATTGATGATGGAACAACCAACTTATTCAATTCCAAATTCTGAGTTATAGAACTCTTTAAATACTCATAGTAGTTAAGAAAGACTGCAGATTGTGCTTTATCCTTTTCGAGCCCATCGAGTAGCTCATAGGCTTTTTGAGTTTGAAAATCGAGGTTTGTAGCACCTTTTACCCTTCTATACGCCTCTAGTTTCTCAGCAGAATAACGTAACGAATCAGTTACACTTTCAAGCTGTGACTCAATGAATCGAATGGTATTTAGAGCAATCATGTTTTTGCGCTTAACACCACGATTAAGGAAAGTTTGGGAAAGTGCATCCAAAAAATCAGCGGCCCTTTTGGGCGATCTATCTTTAAATCGAGCTGTAATGGTAGAGGAATATTTTTCCTCAATAAGTTCAAGATTATTGAAATAGGAAATCAGATTCTCCCGTCGATTAAGAGACACATGGTACAGTTTTCCAATATTCCCGTTTGAGTTGAGTATAATCTTGAATCGGAAGGAAGGATTTTCAAAATAACTATCCAGTTCAACCGTATCAATGATCATTTTTTCTTTTTCAAAATCTTCATAGCTCAGCAAAATGTGCGAAGAATCAATTGTCGTAATTGATAAAAGAATGTCGCTGCTTTGAAAATGGGTTGAATCGATAGCAAGCCTATACGGTGGGGGATAAATCAACTTTGTTTTAAAACCATCCTCGAACCACCAATTCGCTTCAAGAGGAAGCTTCCGCAATGCATCAGCAGTAAGTGAATAGCTGCCTAAAACCTGCATCTCCTTTTTAACTTTATAGGTATTGGGGGAAAAGGCTTGGCTAAC
Source organism: Bacteroidales bacterium (assembly GCA_043743775.1). Taxonomy (GTDB): domain Bacteria; phylum Bacteroidota; class Bacteroidia; order Bacteroidales; family Tenuifilaceae; genus UBA8529. The sequence continues at coordinate 5,351 of JAYTVX010000179.1, forward strand.
CAACATTTGAGGATCCATAAATGTAGATCCCTCCTCGTTAATTAGGATTTTAGTTTCAACTAGATAAATGGGTGTAGATAAAAAATTCCATAGAAAAGCTCCAACAATAAAGATGACAATAGATACAGTAAACCAATACCAATTCTTAATTAGTATCCCTAAAACCTTTTTAAAGTCAATCGAATTCTCCTCTATTTCAACTTCACTACGGTTCATATTCTTAGTATACTACTTTAAAATACTAAAGAGTAATAACGCCGATGTAATTGTTGAGAAAACAATATAAGGTGTATTTGAACCATAAACAGCAATTTTAGCTTTAACCGGCTCGATGTAAACTATATCGTTAGGCATTAGATAGAAGAACTCCGATTCAAGGATGTTTTGCTTTGATAGATTCAATATATGAACCTCGGAGCCGGTATCCGTTTGTCGAACAAGCGTTACTCTTTTAAGATTACCGAATTCCCTTGCACCGCCGGCCAAACCTAATGCTTGAAAAAGATTTACCTGCTCCTTTTCAATTGTAAATGAGCCAGGGTTATTAACTTCTCCAAGAACAGAAACCTGAAAATTTGTAAGTTTAACGACAACCGTACTCTCCTTAAAATACTCGTTTAAGGCTTTCTGTATTAAATTCTTTGCCTCCTCAATGGTTAGCCCTTCGACAAGTAGTTTATCGATAAACGAAACATGAATATAACCAGTCTCATCAATGGTAAAACTATTGAGGAATAAATAGGTTGGATTCATAAGATTTGGGAAATCGCTTTGAAAAAACTTAGCGGTTTTCTCATCAACGCTATAAACCTTAATGTAAAGGTTATCGCCTTTATGCAATTTATAGGATGTTTTTCCAGGATTATTGAATGATGCTGTTTGCTCTGAGATACCCTGAAGCATCAATATTTTTTTACGAGATGCACATCCCGAGATCAGTGCAGGCAACATTAATATTATCGCCAATCTTAGAAAGTGAGTAGTTAAGTTTTTCATTGTATTGTTGTTTTTCTATGGTTTTACACGTAAGTTATTTTTATAGGTTGCAATAAAAGCGCCCTTGATTCCAACCTTTACTGCTAACTCTTTTGCAACAGCAGGATCAGTAAATGCTGAGATATAATACTTATACCATCCATCCTCATATTTCATGGTAAGCGGGGAGTCAACTCTTATAATATCCTTAATAATTTGTGGAGATATGGGTTTTCGCGAAGCCGCAACCTGAACAACGTAAATGGGATTCTCCAGCTGCTTATTCTTCAAAAGTTCCAACGCATATGTACTAGGCCATTGAATGCGTTTCTCATTCTGGTATGGCATAACAAAAGCATCTTTAGCACCACATGAATCACGGGTAACCTTTGCCTCATTATAGTATATATAATCGCCAATTGAGTAACGATACCAACCATCCTCCTGCGAGATATTGATTGGGTTAAACCCTTTGTATATTGCTGATAAAGTTTCACGAGTGATAGGTTGACGCGATGCAGCTATTTGAACACGATAAACAATTGAGTACGTTGAACCATCACCCGAAATCATAATAGGTTGCTTAATACTCAGGATAGCAACTCGCCCCTTTGAATTGTATCCCGAGACAAAACCCCTAACTAAGCAAGGGCTTGCTAAATATTTATTGGCCGAATCGATTGATACAAAATGGCCAACCAGATATTTATACCAACCACTCTCGTTCTTCTCCTCAATAACATAATTACCGCAATAAAAATCCTTTTTAAGTCGATCTATGACTAGCTGATTTTTACTGGCAGCAATTTGAATCGTAAAATAGTCAATACCAAGAGTTTTTAGCTTGGATTGAGAGATTAGATTTTTTATTTCAAACTGCGTATTTTGGTTTATACCTACCCTACTAGCTTCTCCTTTTATTGAATAATTCAGATTCTTCTCATTATTTGTTAATCCACCAATAGTCGATCGCGTATTTTTCTCGGTTATAGTATTATCATTTCGGGTATTTGCAATGGCTTTACTATTGTTTGCGTCTTGTGAACCTCCAGAAGTAGTTGTAGTGTTAGTGGATAATGAACTTTGGGTACCAATTTCCTGATTGGAAGCATTCACCCCTAAATCCTTTTTCTTTTCACTGAATCGATTTTTATAGGAATCGGCTAACGAATGAGTGCTAAAAGTCTTTCGTTCGGATGGAGTGTAAACCCATTGGTCATAGGTCATAGGGTAATTCGATTCGTTCCATACTTTTCGAAATCGCTCAATCATATCAATATTGATAACAATATCATTTGATATATCGGTTGGCTGACCCAATTGACCAGAACTTTCTCTAACACATCCGAACAGAACCTGTAATCCGAATTTTTGCAATAGAATAACTTGATGTGTTCTTTCAACTGCAACCAATGCGCTATTCGACGATTTAAAAATAGGATTATTCAAATTTATAGTATCGGCCATCCCTTTAAATGCCTTAGATGCCTCAGTAAAATATTTAGCAGAATTTTCACGAGAAATGCTATCCGATTGAGCCCAAATTCTCTGCATCTTGTCTTTCGTTGATACCTGAATTCTGAATAAACTGGTTAGCTTATCGTTCTTATCCTTCTCAGTCAAAGCATTATTTAAAGCTTCATTAAAAAGAACTACACCACCCTTGTAGGTTTGCTCAATTGAATTTATTGTATCTCTATTTTTCAATGGTATACAATTAACTAAATCAACTAAGTGTAATTCACTAACTTGTGAAAAAACAGTTAAGGTGCTGAAAATAAAATATATTGCTATAGAATAGGTTATCGCTTTTAACACACAATTTTTTTTGCAAGTTAGTTGCTTATTTGCGAAGCATAGATATTATTATCGATGATATAAATCATCAAAATCTATATTAATAATGCATTATTTTAAAAAATATTACTTAGTAGAAACTCAGCAATATCATTTATCGAGGAAATTATAACACCAAAATTTTAGATCGATATGAATTTGTGTTTTATTCAATATCTTTAAATTCAGGAATATCTTCAACCTTTATTGGTCTACCTTTTTTCAAACCCACACCAATAACCTTAGCGTGGACTACATGCTTATTTTCAGGTAGTTTATAGATATCCTGTTCAAATACTAACTTTAGAAGCCCTTCTCTTCGGGTATTTAACTTTACAACAAAGATATCATCGCTCGAAAGCGAAAATTTGTAGTCGATTTCGATTCTTGATACAACCAAGTCGATACCCTCATCATGCAATTTTGCAAAATCAATTTTTTGGCTTAAAAGATACTGATGTCTAGTATGCTCAAGATAGTTGAGATATACAGCATTATTTACAATTCCCTGTAAATCGCATTCATAATCACGAACTGAAAATTCAAGTTCAAATTGATATTTAATATCTTCTTTAATCATCTTATTATCAATTACATTATTGATTAAATCTAAAAAATATTATTTAACTGTCAACAATAAAAACTATTCGCTAAATAAATTGTTAATAGTTTGCAATAAACTGAAAAATCAATAAAAATAAAATAAATGGAACAGAAAAAACTATTCAGCAGCTATCTATTAGGTAAAGCTGAGTTAAAAAATCGAATTGTAATGGCTCCCATGACTCGCTCACGGGCAATTGGGAATATCCCTAATGATTTAATTGCAAGCTACTACGGACAAAGAGCCGAAGCAGGTTTGATTATCACCGAGGGGACATCACCATCTCCTAATGGTTTGGGATATTCTAGAATTCCCGGATTATTTAGTAAAGAACAAGTTGCGGGTTGGACGAAAACTACTTCGGCAGTTCATGCAAAAGGTGGAAAGATATTTGTTCAGCTAATGCACACCGGTAGAATAAGCCATCAGCTTAATCTTCCAAAGGATGCATTGATAATTGCTCCATCGGCAGTAAAACCTGCAGGGCAAATGTGGACTGATAGTGATGGTATGCAGGATTTTCCAACACCTAAAGAAATGTCATCGGCAGAACTATTTCGGGCTAAAGAGGAGTATGTAATTGCTTCAAAGAATGCTATCGAAGCAGGCTTTGATGGTGTTGAACTTCATGGCGCCAACGGTTATCTTCTTGAGCAATTCATCTCCCCTATTAGCAATCAACGAACCGATAACTATGGGGGAAGTATAGAAAATCGTTGCCGATTTGTAATTGAGGTTGCAGAAGCCGTTGTTAATGCAATTGGTAAAGATAAGGTTGGAATTCGTCTTTCACCCTATGGTGTTGCCAGCGATATGCCCCACTACACCGAAATCGACGAAACGTATGTTTATCTTGCTAAAAAGATTAATGAAATCGGATTGGTTTATATTCATCTTGTCGACCATAGTGCAATGGGTGCGCCTCAAGTTCCCGCAAGCATTAAAAAGAGTTTTCGCGATATATATAAAGGGAGTTTAATACTTTCAGGCGGGTACGATTTAAGCAGGGCTGGTCAGGATATTGAAAACAAATCAGCCGATTTAATTGCGTTTGGTCGGCCATTTATCAACAATCCCGATTTGGTTTATAGGTTACAAAACAATAAGCCCTTATCGACCAATCTCGATATGAATTCTTTCTATACTCCTGAGGAAAAAGGATATACCGATTATGCATTTTTTAAATAAAGTTTCACGAAAGGAATCTCATGTATTAAAATATTTCATATACTTGCAATCGATTAAACACTCGTTTCATGAATAACCTTTTGGCCATTTACACAATAAAACATGACATTATGCTTAAGCAAAGCATGATGAATAACGCCATGTATATGTGTATTAAGATGTACTTACCGTGCAGGCCAGAAGTAAAGGATTGATGTGAAATAATTATAACATTGATATAAAAACTTGGGCCTGCAGAATTCTGCAGGCCTTTTTTGTTTAACTCTTAACCCAAATAAAATGAAAGTATTGAAGTTT
>JAYTVX010000180.1:0-1930 GCA_043743775.1 Bacteroidales bacterium
GGTTGATAATGGAGTTAATATTAAAGATTTGCAAATGCAGCTTCTACAAAAAATTGAGGAGTTTACACTTTATACAATTGAGCAAAATAAAAAGATTGAGACTTTGCAACAAAAAGTGATAGATCTGGAAAAGAAATAAATAAACAACAACCCATAACAAAGGCTCAAACCCAATTGGGGGTTAGGTTTGGCGGGGAGTTCAGCGTTATTAAGTTCATTCGTTTTAACTTGATAAATTTGCTGTTTCTAATCCCCAACTGGGTTTAGCCTCAAACGTTGGCAGCAAGCAGGTACGATAAAGGGACATAGTTTACAGAATTAAAGGGACATAGTTTACACTTTTCAAATTAGTAATTTGTATAAAAAAACAAATTATTATGCCTTGGAAAGAAACAACAACTATGGAAGAAAAAGTAGCATTCATATGTGAATGGCTTTCAGAAAAGCACTCGATTTCAGAACTATGCAGGTTCTTTGAGATCTCTCGTCCCACCGCTTATAAGCTAATCCAACAGTTTGAAAAGCATGGAATAAAAGGGCTATTAGAACAGTCCAGGGCTCCTATAATGCATCCCAATCGGACGAGAGAGGATTTAGAGAATAGAATACTGATCTTAAAAGAAGAACACAAGCGATGGGGTGCAAAAAAGTTACGACGATTGTTGTTTAACGATTTTGCAGAAATCGAAATTCCTTCTGTAGTAACAGTACATAATATTCTATTAAGACATGGATTAGTATGTCCACAGAAGAGATTAAGGCGGATAAAACCCGTATATCCTATATTTGATCCACAAGAGTGCAATGAAGTATGGAGTGCGGATTATAAGGGCAAATTTAAGATGGGGAACATGAAGTATTGTCATCCATTAACTATAGCGGATTCAAAGAGCAGGTTTTTATTTACAGCCAAAGCACATCTTCATGAGGATTTTGAATCAGCCAAAGCAGAGTTTACAAGAGTATTTAGGAAGTATGGACTTCCCAAACAGATACATACGGATAACGGAGGGCCATTTGGTTCAGTCAATTCAATACAGCGTTTTACACGACTATCATATTGGTTTATAGAGTTGGGAATATTGCCGGTATTTTCAGATCCAGCCCATCCGGAGCAAAATGGAAGGCATGAGCGCATGCACCGCGATTTGAAAGCGGCATGCGCCATGCCTTCCCGCTACGATTTGGCGAAACAGCAAAAAAGATTAAACTCATTTGTAAAAGAATATAATACAGTGAGACCGCATGAAGCATTAGATATGGAAACGCCAGCACAGGTTCATAAATTATCAGAAAGACCATTTCCTGAATACATAAAAGAATGGGTGTATGCACCACATATGAAAGTGATGAATGTAGTAAAAAATGGTTCAATAAGATGGAAATCTTATTACTGGGTATTTCTAACAGAGTGTTTAATAGGTAAAAGGGTAGGTGCAGAAGAAATAGGCAATGGTATTTGGAAAGTATATTACAGAGATGTATTTTTAGGATATTTTAATGAAAAAGATATTAGAGAAAAACAAACATCAACAAGGTTATCGATAAATTTAGTGTAAACTATGTGACTTTAACTTTGTAAAGTATGTCCCTTAACGAACATTCGACATATTGCAAACATTGATTAATCTCTAAGTTTAGGTCGAAAATAGGATTTAGAAGATGTCTTTTTTAACATCTGGAGATATAATCAGCAATATGATTTGAAATTCGCAAAAATGGAAAAATAATTAATTAAAACATAATTAATGGGAGTAATAGAAAAAATTGGAGATAAACTTCTTGATTTAGCAATTGATAAATTAAAGAATTTGCTTAAGGAAAAATTAAATAGGGTTTCAATTGATAAGAAAATGATTGAGGAATCTTTGGATGCTCATTTAGTAATGGTAGATAATTGGTCAAATGAGGTAAAATTTAAAGATTTAAG
>JAYTVX010000181.1:0-5366 GCA_043743775.1 Bacteroidales bacterium
TGTGCTCTACTCCCGAAAAATCGGGACAAGTTTTGCCTAATGTGGTTATTCCAAAATCCAATGGACAAAATCTCGGAACCCAGAACTCCTTTCGGTTTACCATCAATATTAATTCTCTATCTTAGCCAGCTAAACTCAAATCATTGATTAGAACTTTTAGAATCGGAATAAGAGTAATAATTGCAATTGCTGCATACTCTTTCATTGCCATTAAAATTGGATGGTTTGGGCTATTGAATATTTCTACATCACTATCTGATTCACTTTCAGCCCAGAATTTATTATGGTTTGGACTCGTGATAATTCTTATGCCATTGGTTTGGGCTCTTGAAGCGTTTAAATGGAGATTTGCGCTATCAAAATTTACTATTATCTCCTTTTGGAGGAGTTGGCGCTCGGTTTGGTATGGAGTGGTCGCAGGTCAGCTAACACCTAATCGTATTGGCGAGCCAATCGGAAGACTTGCTTTTATAGAATCAAGTGTGCGAGGAAAGGCAGGTGTAGCAGCAGTATGGTGCAGTTTTACACAACAACTGTCAACTATAATCTTTGGATTGATAAGCATTGCTTGGTGGTTGAATATAAAAGGTCTTAGTGTTTTGCCATCATCGATTCCATTATGGCTAGTTTTCTATTCAATTCTTTGCTGGCTAGGATTAATAATTCTGGGAATTATCAAAATTCAAAAAATGGTAAGGTGGATAGAGGGATTTAGCTGGGTGAAAAGATCTTTACATGGAGAAAGTTTGACCCTCGATTTTAGTGTATCTACTATAGTGTATGTTCAAATATTAAGTATTCTGAGGTATATGGTTTTTTCAACGCAGTATGTTATACTTCTGAGATTATTTGGAGTTTGTGTTAATCCAATCGATTTATATGCTGTAGTAGGATTAACCTATTTGTTTAGCAATTTTATTCCCTCATTCTCTGCAAGTGAGGTGGGTGTAAAGGCTGGTTTTGCCATTTGGTTCGTAGCAATGATTTCCGATAATCCCCTTGGAGCAACAACTGCATCGTTATTCTTATGGATGTTGAATCTTGCCATTCCTGCGCTTATTGCTGCTTGGTTTCCTTGGAAAGTGAAAAGTTAAAAGTATTATCTATCAACAAACAAGCATCAACGAACAACTATACTAGCGTTTTTCCTTACTTTTATGGTTAAAATCAGCAATCCAATGAGCCAATATCAAAAGCCCGTGGGGTCGTATATCAGCTTCTTCAGCAATATGGTCAAAGAGCGTGGGGGTATTAACCTTGCGCAGGGTATCCCCGGTTTCGATCCACCTGTCGATCTTATCAAAGCATTAAAGGATTCAGCTGATTTAGAAGTGCATCAATACGCTCCGGGGATGGGAAATTTTCAGCTGCTCCAGCTAATTGCTCTAAAAAATAAGGTGTCTGCTGATAATCTGCTAATTGTTCAGGGTGCAACCGAGGCGCTCTCTCTAATTTATACATATATTAACAAGAAATTGCAGGGTGATTTTTCCGTTCTTTCGTTTGAACCTGCCTATGAGAGCTATCTCCAGCTACCTAAGATCTTTGGGCAAGAATTTATTCATTACTCATTAAATTCTGATTTTACATTCGATTCTAATTCTCTTTTAAAAACAATAAAGGAAAATAACGTAAAACTTGTATTTATCGGTTCTCCCGGAAATCCTTATGGGAAGATTTGGAGTAAGCATGAGGTTGACGAGCTGGCGAAACTTTCCACTGATCTGGATTTCTACATTGTTTTCGATGCAGTTTATGAACAGCTATATTATAACGAACCACCCTATATACCTATCGATAAATTATCTCCAAACCTTTTTATTGTAAATAGTTTCTCCAAGATACTCTGCATTACAGGGTGGCGAATTGGATATCTAATTACTCACGAAAGCCATATGGATGGGATTAAATCAATTCATGATTATATTGGACTGTGCGCTCCATCATTACTTCAGCATGCTCTTGTAGGCTACCTCGAAGGGAGTAATTATGCAGATGAGTTTATACATTTTTTTCGGGAGAACGTAAAGAAATCCTTTGGTATCTTATTTAAAACCCTTGACTCTATTGGATTTTATATTCCTCCAATTCAGGGTGGTTGCTTTGTATGGGCACGTTTGCCCGAGGGTTGGACTGATGGATTCGATTTTGCATCAAGACTCTACGAGGAGCATATGGTTGCAGCTATTCCCGGAGAGCATTTTAGCATTGATAAGAAGAATTGGATTCGATTCAATGTTGCCCGACCACAACTAGAAGTGATTACTGCTTGTCAGCGGATTAATACTTTTTTCGAATTACATAAAGCATGATTTTAATAGTTGTAATCGGTTTTATTGCAATTGCCTATGTGTGCTTAATAACCGCATTCACGTTAGGTTTTAAAAGTGCTTTGCATCAACAGGATGAAAATTTTGAGGCGAAAATTAAATTAAGCATTGTAGTTGCTTTTCGGAACGAGGAGACGAATCTCTCCCCTTTACTAAATTCAATGTCAAACCAAACACTCAGCCAAGATTTATATGAATTGATTCTTGTTGATGATCATTCAACGGATAACTCTCTTTCAACTATTCAAAGCGTCATCTCGAAATTTCAGAGTTTAAAGATACTAACATTACCTGTTGACTTTAACGGGAAAAAGACTGCTCTGGCCTACGGTATAGGTCAAGCATCAAATCCGATAATCGTATTTACCGATGCCGATTGTATCCCTTCGAAATTTTGGCTTGAGACCATTTCGATTAGCGCAGGGAAAGGTGCGGATTTTATGATCGGTGCAGTTATAATGGATCCTATAAATGGTTTTACTAGGAGACTGCAATCTCTTGAATACTCAAGCCTGATGGCTTCAGCCATGGGGTCATTTGGTATTGGCCACCCAGTTATTGCAAGTTCAGCCAACCTTGCTTTTCGAAGAGATCTGCTGAATATTGATGCTGAGTCGATGAACACTAGTGTTGCTTCTGGCGACGATATGTTTTTGTTGCACACCGCTAAACGGTTAAAGGGTTGCCGACTTGAATTTCTTGGTGATGAAAGGGTTATTGTTCAAACATCAACCGAATCAACATTAGCCATGGCACTCAAACAACGAAAACGCTGGGCTTCGAAATCAATTCATTATAAAGATTTTGATACGATTGTTACAGGTTTTATTGTGCTGATATTTAACTTTTTGTTAGCAGGACTGCTTATTGTATCAATCTTTGATATTAAGTATCTATTTTACTTTTTTATACTATTGGCTATAAAGTCGTTTGCTGATTATCCGTTAATCAATAGGTATCTTAAATTTACAGGACAGCATGCGCTATTGAAGGTTTTTATACCTTTACAGCTGATGTATCCGATTTATGTTGTCTACTCATTTTTTACAGGTATACTCATTAAAACATCATGGAAGGGGAGATCGATAAAGTGATGAACCGGAAGAACTCAAGAGAAGGATCCCCTTGGCAGATTGCCATGCGTAGGCTATTTTCCGATTGGCTCTCAGTTGTTGCGCTTATATTTATTGGTCTTTGCGCTTTGCTAGCAATTCTAGGTTATCTTATTATACCCGATTCAACACCCTACGCTAATCAGCAGCATTTAGAGATGGCTACCCGGAAACCGGGATTAAAAGTTGATATGGTTTTGATTAAGAAAATCGATCAGATCAAGGAGCATAGTTTTTTTGAGAGGATGCTTTTTGGGCAGGATGACAATTTTAGCGAGATTCCTATCAATAGTTGGCGATTCGAAGGCGATAAAATAGTTATTGAGGAGTTCAATGATGCTGAAAAATCAGAATCGATTTTTAACGAATATAATATTGCAAGGGTTGTTTACCCAATTGCTCAAAGCGAGAAGGTAATTGCATCGAATGATTCGCTATACTTTAGAACAACAGAGAATCAGTTGATTAAAACAACATTGAACGATCTTCGTAAAGAAATTATATCCAATCAAATTATAACTCGCCATTTCATTTTAGGCACCGATCGCTTTGGACGCGATATGTACAGCCGATTGGTAATAGGGGCGAGGGTATCGCTTTCAGTGGGTTTTATTGCGGTAACGATATCTCTTTTAATTGGAATTTTTCTTGGTGCCATAGCAGGTTTCTTTCGAGGTTGGCTCGACGATTTTATCATGTGGTTTGTAAATGTGGTTTGGTCAGTTCCTACCCTGTTGATGGTGATAGCCCTTACGATGGTTATTGGAAAAGGCTTTTGGCAGATCTTCATAGCCGTTGGCTTAACCATGTGGGTTGATGTAGCAAGGGTTGTTCGTGGTCAGGTGCTTAGCATACGTGAGAAGGAATACGTCGAGGCTGCTAAAGTACTAGGATTTAGCCAGATGAGGATAATATTTCGGCATATTGTGCCAAACCTGCTTAGCCCCGTAATTATCATCTCTGCAGGAAATTTTGCCACCGCCATACTTCTCGAAGCAGGGCTTAGCTTTTTGGGGATAGGTGTTCAACCTCCAATACCATCATGGGGCACAATGATAAAGGATCATTATGGGTATATCATTATGGATAAAGCCTACCTAGCAATACTCCCCGGTTTGGCAATCATGTTTTTGGTGCTTGCCTTTAACCTGCTTGGTAATGGGCTTCGCGATGCCTTAGACCCGAAAGAGTTAGGGCGAAAGGGATGATTTTAATGTGTTGTAATGTTACCGGTTTGTTTTTTTTATTTACCGCAGAAACGCAGAGGACGAAGAGCGCAAGTACTATAACACTCTTCCGCTTTAATGGTTGATGATTGGCTTTTTACTTTTTACTTTTCACTTCTCCTTTCTCCTTTTCGCCTACAGCCTAATAGTCTATATGCTATTTTTAAATCACCCCAAATGCTTCATTATTAGCGTTAAGAATTGCTGTTTGCCGAATGGTTTTGCAATATAATCGCAGCAACCGGATTCTAACGCTTTAGTCCTATCGTCATCGAATGAGTAGGCTGTTTGCGCAATAACCTTTAATTCAGGCCGAATCCCCTTGATAATTTTTGTTGCTTCATAACCATTCATTTGCGGCATTTTAATATCCATAATTACCAAATCGATATTTTGGTTGGTCATACAAACTTCAATTGCCTCGATTCCTGTCGTCGCTCGAATTAATTTGACATCGAATGCTGATAACAGTTCACTTATCAGCTTATAGTTGAAATCTTCATCCTCTGCAACAAGGATTGTTCTTGAGGAACCTAGCTTAAAGACTTCTTGCTTTTGAATTTCTGAGTTGGAGGCCTTGGTATTTAACTTCTTATAGAGAATTGTAAAGTAGAATTGCGATCCTTCTCCTGGTTGTGATTCAATTCTGATTTTTCCACCCATGAGCTCAACATAAGCTTTTGAAATGGATAGACCAA
>JAYTVX010000182.1:0-14034 GCA_043743775.1 Bacteroidales bacterium
TATTCATAGCGACCGTCAGGCGAATTGCTATAATAATTTTCTTCGTTTCGGTGATAGTCAAAATTTGAATGTATGCTATATGAATAAAGATCTTCAAGATTGTAGAAGGTTGGTGTGTGCAATGCTAAGCCTAACCTTAAGCCATCAATAGGCTTATATATTACTCCAATTTTTAAATTATATCCAGTTCCTCTGGTCTCAATTTTTTTTTTATAGTCGGAGTAGAAGAATTGATTATAATAACCGTTAACTAGGCTATCGGCCGATAGAAAGGCATCCTCGCTAAAAGTTGATGATGAAGAATAATTTATGTTAGTTATGCCTACAGTGGTTCCAATATATAGTTTATTCGAGTAGTTTGTTCCCAATGCCAAGATGAATTCTCTGGATGAACCCGTATTTAGTATTCTGTTTTGCTGAAAGACTCCATCGTTACCATTTAAGGCGGCTTCGTAATTAGTACCCATTGTAGGGTTTATCAGGTAAGTATTCCAAGCCATAATAGCTTCCCATGGAGCATTTGAATCTAAGAATGGGTTGTACGTGTTATTTGGTTCTGATGCTGGTGGGAACGACATATCATCACTATTATTTCCATTAGCTATGCTGGCAAAGTAGTCCATTATTGAGTTTGCCGAATTATCACCCTTTGCATAAGCGTTTGTATAGTAATCGTTTGTACGATTATAACCAAAAGCTATGTTGAGGTTGATTAGTCCTTTTTCTGCTTCCCCGTTTGGTTTATATGAAAGTACAAAGCCTAGGTTATCAAACCCAAAACGGTTTTGGGAACCCTTTCCGTTGCTTCCGTTGTAATCAGAACTTACATTACGTTTTTTAAATGAAGGCGTTATTGAGAATTCAGAAGAACGGTATACACCTAGCCCTGCGGGGTTTATACTAATGGAGGTAAAGTCCCCTCCAAGAGCACCAAAGGCACCGCCCATACTAACAAAACGGGCCGTTCCACCATTAAATGTTTGCGAATAGTTTAACGCATCGGAAGATCCTTGGGCATTGGTTAATATTGTCGATAGTGAAAAAAATATGGTGTAAAATATTTTTGTTTTCATAGGTTAAATTAGTTGTCAGTTTAAAATCAATAAAAATCCCTAGAGTACTAACTCTAGGGATAAAAAATTATCTTCTTCTTGAACTGCTGCTTGATGAACTGCTATTAGATGAATTGCTGCTTGATGAGTTGGAACTTGAACTTGAGCTAGAAGATGATTCTCTAGCCGATGATCTTGTGCTTGACGATTCACGAACAGTAGTGCCCGATGTCGTTGATCTTCCTCTTTCAGTAGAAGAATCCACTCTGTTAGGTCTATTGTAAGTAGGAGAGGCGTTTCTATTCTCCCGTACTGTTGAAGTATTGCGAGTCGTATTATCTCTACTAGTAGCACCGCTATTAATATTCTGGTTTCTTGTACTAGTCCTAATGTAATCACTATTATTTGTTGATCTTGGCCTTTGGTAGTTAACGTTATTTGTGCGCGTAGGTTCAGTCATATTTAAATTACGTGTTGTTGCTTCGTTTCTTAAACGGGTAGTGTTTAAGTCGCCGCTGCGATTGCTCCTACCGATAACGACTTGTCCATTGTTGGTTTGGCCAGTACGATTATCAATCTGATTTGAATTTCTTGTACGTACATTGTTGGCACTATTAATCCCCGATTCTATTGTTGTTCCATTTCTTCTGTGTGAAGATTCAAACTGGTTTTCGTATGATATTTCTGTACGTCTATTCGGTGATGTTATATTCATTGAACTACCAGCTCTTCGTCCGTAGTATCCATTGTGAAAGGAGTGGTTGCTATTCCAGTAATCATATGAGTAAGGGTTGTAGCCATACCATGAACTGAAACCACCATAAGGTGAAAAAGAGTAATCGTTATACCATGAACTCCAATTCCAGCCAAAACCAGCCCCGAAACCATAATTAACACCAAGCCAAGAATGATTATGTGGCGTTAAAAACATTGATGAAATATACCTTGGTTCAACCCAGACTTGATTACCCATAACTATTATATTGTAAAAGGCAGGATCATAGGCGCTTGCATACCAGTAATCGTCGGAATACCGGGTTACGAAATTCTCCATCCCATAACTAGGATCTGACATTGCTCTAAGCCTTCGCTCGTATGAATCTTGGTAGGAATCGGAAAGTATTCTTTCGTAGGGATTTGTACTTTCAACTTTAGCGGCCAATGTATCTGATGAAATTGTAAGCGTATCCTGATTATTTGCATTAGCATACTTTTTCTCGAGTTCGTCAAACTTTGAAGGGGAGGTGTTCTGTGAATTATCTATGGGTGTGTTTGCAACCTCTGAATTATTAATTGATTCAAGGTTTGCTGATTTGCTAGGAGTATAGTAGATGTCATCAGTCGTAGCTGATGATTTGCTCAGGTACATGCTCGAGGAGCATGAGGCTAGGATGAAACCTAGGAGAGCAATTCCGATTATTTGAAGTTTGGTTTTCATAACACACCTCCTGTTTTTATGTAAGTATTGTTTTATTTCGTTATTTTTGTTGCTGTAGATTTACTTGATTATAACAAATTTCATACCAATTAAGCAAGATGGCTAAGGAGATTACAAGCAGAAAAGAAAATTATTCGCAGTGGTACAATGATATCGTTGTAAAGGCTGGTTTGGCTGATCATTCAGCGGTTAGAGGATGCATGATTATTAAACCTTATGGATATGCCATTTGGGAGAAAATACAAGCCCAACTCGATAAGATGTTTAAAGAAACAGGCCATCAAAATGCTTATTTTCCGCTGTTTATACCTAAATCGTTCTTCAGTAAAGAGGCTAGCCACGTAGAAGGGTTCGCCAAAGAGTGTGCCATAGTTACCCATTATCGATTAAAAAACGACCCAAACGGAAAAGGGGTAATTGTCGATTCTGACGCGAAACTTGAGGAGGAGTTGATTGTTAGACCAACTTCAGAAACAATTATCTGGAATACATACCGTGCTTGGATTCAATCATATCGAGATTTACCAATCCTCATTAACCAATGGGCGAATGTTGTTCGCTGGGAGATGCGTACTCGGCTTTTTCTCAGAACAGCAGAATTTTTATGGCAAGAGGGGCATACCGCGCATGCAACCAAGCAAGAGGCAATTGCAGAAACCATACAAATGGTTAATGTTTATGCGAAATTTGCCCAAGAGTGGATGTCGATGCCGGTTATAATCGGAACAAAATCTGAGTCAGAACGGTTTGCTGGTGCGGTTGAAACCTATTGCATTGAGGCTTTGATGCAGGATGGAAAAGCATTACAAGCAGGAACATCCCATTTTCTTGGACAGAATTTTGCAAAGGCTTTTGATGTTAAATTCTCGAGTAAAGAGGGTGTTCTTGATTATGTTTGGGCTACTTCATGGGGTGTGTCAACCCGATTGGTAGGTGCTTTGATTATGGCTCACTCCGATGATAATGGTTTGGTGTTACCTCCAAAACTTGCTCCAACGCAGGTGGTTTTCGTCCCAATTTATAAGACTGATGAAGAGTTGAGTAGTATAAGCGAGAAGGTTCATCAACTTAAAAAATCTTTAGAAGCAAAAGGCATTACTACCCTATACGATGATAGAGATAATTGTAAGCCAGGTTTCAAATTTGCTGAGTATGAAATGAAGGGTTTTCCTGTTAGGATCGCTATTGGCCCCAAGGATTTAGAAAAAGGAACCGTTGAGATTGCACGACGAGATACCTTAACTAAGCAGTTTGTGAATCAGGATGATGTTGCTGAATTTGTTGAAACGCTTTTAAATGATATTCAGGAAAATCTTTTCAACAAGGCTGTAAGTTTTAGAACCGATAATACAACTAAAGTTGATTCATATGAGGAGTTTAAGCAAGTTCTAGATAGCAAGGGCGGCTTTATTCTTGCTCATTGGGATGGTACAAAGGAAACGGAGGAGATTATTAAAGAGGAGACAAAGGCTACGATACGATGCATCCCAATTGAAGCCATGAATGAGGATGGGAAATGCATATTAACCGGCAAACCATCGAATCGAAGAGTAATCTTTGCTCGTGCTTATTAATGCATATTTGATTGTGAATTAATATATTTGTTCATATAAAGTTTGAATCATCAATTTTCTATCCAATGGAACCAAAACAACAAGATACTCGACAGTTGATTTTAAATAATCTCTCGGAAAAATCAGGAATGAAGCAGATCGTATATGATAATACTTTTGCAACATTTAATTTGATAAAAGAGGTTCTCCATGAAATGGCGACTGACTATAATAGTGCCTTTAAAGGAGCTGATAAACGTGTAAAATTAGAATACCATGATCGAGGTAAATTTGAAGCCGAGATTAGGATTGCAGGTGATATTCTCGTTTTTAGTATGCACTCAAACGTATTTCAGTTTGACCGTGATCATAATATCTGGAAACTCTCATATGTTAAGGATAATGTCAACGCTTCGTACTGCGGAATAATCAATGTCTACAACTTCCTTAGAGATTCGTTTAAGTACAATCGATTAGATGATTTGGGATACCTTATTGGAAGAATATTTATTAATAAAGATTATCATTATTTTGTTGAGGGCAAACGCCAAATGGGATTCTTGTATAATAATTTTGGAACTGCAACCATTGATAAGGAAGCATTGATTAGTATAATTCAATCATCAATTCTATATACCCTTGAATTTGATCTACTGGTTCCACCCTACGACGTTGTAAAAATAGCATCGGTTAATCAAATGAATACAAAGATAGAGAACGCAAAACTTCAAACTGGTAAACGCTTGGGTTATAAGTTTAATTCTGATGATGTGCTTGAAGAAAAATAGATAGATCTAAATCCTTCAGATATGAAAAAAGTTGTCTTTTTATCAACTCTTTTACTCGGAGTTTTTCTTTGGTCGTGTGGTACGAAAAATAATCAAGCCGTTAAAAGCGATATGCAGAAGAAAGTAGATGAATTTGTAAAGGTTAATCTTACTTCAGATATCAGTCACCTTACAGACAAGGAAAAACAGATGTTGCCATTGCTTTTTGATGTTGCCCAAATAATGGATAACATATACTGGAGTCAAACATATGGTGATAAAGAAAAACTATTGAATAGCGTTAAGGATTCAGCTCTCCGTGAATTTATTATGATCAACTACGGGCCATGGGATCGATTGAATAATAATGAGCCCATTATTGATGGGGTAGGTCCAAAACCTCTTGGTGCAAATTTTTATCCTCCCGATATGACCAAGGAGGAGTTTGAAACTTTCAAAGCAAAGGATAAAACTAGCCTTTATACTATTATTAAAAGGAATGCTGAAGGTAAACTAGAATCAATTCCCTATCACATTGCCTATAAAGAACAGATTGAAAAGGCAGCTGTTATGCTTAAGCAAGCCTCCGATCTAGCAGAGGACGCTGGCTTGAAAAAGTATTTGAGTTTACGGGCAGAAGCTTTACTTACCGATGATTATTTGCAAAGCGATTTGGCCTGGATGGATATGAAGTCCAATAATATTGACTTCGTTGTTGGTCCTATAGAAAATTATGAAGATGCCTTGTACAACTATAAGGCAGCATTTGAGTCGTTTATTCTTATAAAAGATTTGGGTTGGAGCCAAAAACTTGCTCGCTTTGCGAAGCTACTTCCAAAACTTCAGGAAAGTTTACCCGTTGAGGCTAATTATAAAAGAGAAATTCCTGGCTCCGATTCCGATTTGGGAGTATACGATGCAGTTTACTATGCAGGCGATTGTAATGCTGGGGGTAAGACGATCGCTATTAATCTACCCAACGATCCAAAAGTTCATATTGAGAAAGGAAGTCGGAAACTTCAGCTGAAAAATGCGATGAAGTACAAATTTGATAAAATACTCCTTTCGATTGGCAATATCGTAATTGATTCATCACAACGTAAGCATATTAAGTTTGATGCGTTTTTTGAGAATGTTATGTTCCATGAGGTAGCTCATGGACTTGGTATCAAGAACCTAATTAATGGGAAAGGTACAGTTCGCGAAGCTTTAAAAGAGATGTATAGTGGTCTTGAAGAGGGTAAAGCTGATATCCTTGGTCTTTTCATGGTGAAAAAACTTACCGAAATGGGCGAGTTAACCCATAAAGATTTGATGGATAATTATGTAACATTTGTTGCTGGAATTTTCAGATCGGTTAGATTTGGCGCTGCTTCAGCTCATGGAAAAGCAAATATGGTTTGTTTCTATTACTTTCAAGAAAAAGGGGCTTTTACCCGTAATCAGGTTAATGGCACCTATAAGGTTGACTTTGATAAAATGACCGAGGCTATGAACGGATTAGCAAATGAGATATTAACGCTTCAAGGGAATGGTGATTATGCAGGGGTATTAAAACTTTTTGAATTGAAAGGTTTTGTCCGGAGTGAGTTACAAGCAGATATTGATAGAGTCTCTGGAGCCAATATTCCTAAAGACTTAAGGTATAATCAAGGGGAAAGTTTACTTGGTTTATAATATGAAGGGCTGAAAACCTCAGCCCATTTTTTCTTATAGTGACTCAAACCTATTAAGAGTATGGGTTTTATTATATGTTAATTCTTTTGGAAACTCTTCAATCATTATTTATCTTTAACCAGGTGCTAAAACAGAGTTGAAACAACCTTAACACATACCAACATGAACCTTACATTTAATTTTATAAAGTCGATCTCCAACATCTACGATGAAATGATTGAGAATGGATTTTCGTTAGTTTATCTGGGTGAGTTTAGCCACGAAATTACTAAGATGTTTACATCCATGGCTGAGTCAGATATGGAGAAGAACAGCGAAGAAAGATCTGTTCAGCGAAAGGTTTACCATGTTATGGTTGAGACTTTGCAGAATATGAATAAACATTCAGATGAAATTAAAGAAAGAAATATTGGAAATGGGCTATTCATTATTGGGAAAAAGCACGACACCTATTATGTAATTACTTCAAACAAGGTTGCAAAAAATCATAAAGATCATCTTGAGAAAGCTTTAACATCTGTTAATAATGCATCCCCGCTGGAGCTAAAAGAGATGTATAAACGCCAAATTAAAGAGGGGAGCCTCTCTAATAAAGGGGGTGCTGGTTTAGGTCTAATCGATATTGCTCGTAAAACGGGCGAAACTTTAAACTATCAATTTTTACAGCTGGATGAAGAAAACTTCTTTTTTATTCTGAAGGTTGAGATTAACGCCAAAAAATTTTCTAAAGAATCTTAACTCTTTAATTTACCATCAAGGTTAATTAGTGAAATGAATTATCGAGCCATATCTCGTTCAATAAAATCAGTAGCCATCTTCTTACTTTTGAGGATGGCTTTTTTTCATAGCCTTACCCTTTATGCAAAATCTGATTCAATTGAGGACTTAAGAGTTATTAATAGAATGTATTTTGAAAGCATTGATAGCAAGCAAGATACGATTGTCAAAAAGGACTCCATAAAGGATAACAGCCAGAATAAGAAGGAAGATATCTATACAAGACTTCAAAACAGTTCGGAAAAGAACTTTGTAACTAGAAAACTTTATGGTTTGTTTTTTCGAAAGCAAGATTTAGAAGTTGCGGGGAGGGTCTTTTCGAAAACAAATGCAACACAAAAATTTATTAAATTTACTGGAAAGCGAATTAACAATATTGAAATTACCCGCCTCCATGCATTTGGTCAATCGGTGTATGATTCAACTTTGAAACCGACAACATTAATAGAGAATTCTGTAAATAGATTACATATTCGAACAGCTACCTTTTTACTAAAGAACAACCTATTGTTTAAGGAGGGGGAATTGTTAAATCCTGTTGATTTTGCTGAATCGGAACAACTTTTACGTAATCTAAGCTATATTGAAGATGCAAACATCCTTGTTGAACCCTTAGGCGATACTTCAGCCGTTAACATCAAAGTGATAACAAAGGATGTTTGGTCTATTGGCTTGGGAGCCGAATATTATAGCCGATATTCTAATCAGTTTCAGATTTACGACAAGAATATAGGTGGACTTGGATTATGGCTAAATGGATATTTTTATCATGATGCTCGTTATTCCAATAAATGGGGTCAAAAAGGTGAATTAATTGTTACGAATATCGGTGGTTCGTTTATCGATGGTGATATTTGGTTGCGGAAAGGGCTGGGTTATAGCACTTCTGCGCTAGCATTAAGAAGAGATTTCTATGCTTCAAAAGCACTCTACGGAGGAGGAGCTGCTATCATAAAAAGTTACGAACCCTATAGCTTTAGAACTATCGATTCTACTCGTCAAATAAGTTATAATGGTTACGATTATTGGATTGGTCGATCATTGAGAGTTAGCCGGAGGGATTTAAAAAAATCACCTCATAATCTTGTTATCGCTTTTCGATTCATTAGTAAATATTACACTGGACGTCCCAGTGTGTCAGAAAATTTAAATTATTTTTTCCAGAATAAAGAGTGCTATTTGCTTGGCTTAAGCCTAACTAAGCAAGAGCTATATAAAGCGAATCTAATTTATTCGTTTGGCTCAACAGAGGATATACCAACCGGCTTCAGAGTTCATTTCACTATAGGAATAGAAAAAGGAGAGTTTGAGAATCGATATTATGTTGGGAATGAATGGTCTGCTGCTGAAGTCGGACCCTGGGGCTACCTTTTCACCTCAGTACGGATTGGTGGTTTTATCTCCTCCTTAAATCAAGCGCAGCAGACTACTACAAACCTTAGGACTACCTACTTTTCGAACCTATTTACTGTTAGAAATTTACAGCTAAGACAATTCGCTAGAGTTGATTTCACCAGAGGATTAAACCGTTTTTATGGGGAAGGGGAGTCAATCTTTCTTGACAATAACAATGGAATTAGAGGTTTAACCAGTAGGGATATGAGCGGTACAACACGACTTGTTCTGAACCTTGAAACAGTTGCTTTTAGCCCTCTTTTTATTTTTGGATTCCGTTTTGCATATTTTGCATTCTGTGATTTAGGTTTTATTGGATCTGCTGATGATTACATTATTGGAAACCAATCATTCTCAGGTTTTGGACTTGGTGTTAGGATTCGAAACGAGAACTTGGTTTTGAATACAATCCAAATCAGATTGGGATACTATCCTAAACTACCTAATAATGCTGATGTTTCTTATTGGTTAATAACAGGTCAGCAAAGGCAAAGGTTTGAAAACTTCAGAGCCAGAGAGCCGCAGATAGTACCTTTTGAATAATTACACATAATACTGCCAATAATATTTTTGTCGGTGAACAAAAAATATTTGAAAGTTGTTTATTGATTAAATAGATACCTAAACTCAATCATTATGGCAGTACTTGTAGGAAAAAAATCACCTAGTTTTAATGCACGAGCAGTTGTTAACGGAAACGAAATTGTTGATAACTTCTCTCTAGATCAATATCTCAACAAAAAGCACGTTGTTTTCTTCTTTTACCCTGCAGACTTTACTTTTGTTTGCCCCACAGAACTTCTTGCTTTTCAGGATCAACTGAATGAGTTTGCAAAACGCGATACTGCGATAGTAGCATGTTCTGTTGATTCAGAGTTCTCCCATTGGAAGTGGTTACAAACTCCATTATCGGAGGGTGGAATAAAGGGGGTTACTTACCCAATCGTTTCAGATCTCGCCAAAACAATATCAGAGAATTATGATGTTTTAGCGGGGAACTACGAGTACAATGAAGACGGTGAGGCATCTTTTGTAGGAATTCCACAGTCATTCAGAGGTCTGTTTTTGATCGATAAGCATGGGGTAGTTCGGCATCAATTGGTAAACGATATGCCACTTGGTAGAAGTGTTGATGAGGCATTGCGAATGGTCGATGCTTTACAATTCTTTGAGCAAAATGGCGAAGTTTGTCCAGCTAACTGGAGAAAAGGCGATAAAGCAATGAAGCCTACTCAAGAAGGGGTTTCAAAATTTCTTTCCGAAAAGAAATAGCTTGAAATTTAAAGATTAAAGCCGCAAAAAAAAACTGCGGCTTTTCTTTTTTTTCTATATCAATTGTACTCTCAAAGTGTTACATTTGCATATATGAGAGAAATCCAAAAATATGATTTAACGTATCCTGAGTATTTTGCGGATAATTTAACCCGGTATATTGAGTCGTTAGATTATGGGATAATACTCCGAAGCAATAGCTATATTTCTAAAAAAGATAAGAACTCTGTACGAAGTAGCTATGATTTCCTTGCCGGTCTATCATCACTCTCAATATGTAAGCCTACATCAGATAAACTAAATTCTCTTAGAAAAAAGTATTCTGATATCAATGATTGGATCTTTGGGTACATAGGTTATGATATAAAGAATGAAATTGAAGATCTTTCCTCCGAAAACATTGATGGCCTAGGTTTTAGTGATCTTTTCTTTTTTCAGCCCAAAATCGTAATGCTTTTTAAAGAGGATAAGCTAAACGTCAAGTATTCTCCTGAAATAACATCCATTGAGGAGATAAATAAGCTCGTTGAACTATTCGATCGAGAAACAGAGGATCGTGTTTTCGAAAGCAGTGTTAATCAATTTCAAAGAAGGTTTACTAAGGAGGAGTACATCGATGCGGTTAAGGAGATAAAAACCCATATTCAACGAGGTGATATTTACGAGATGAATTTTTGCCAAGAATTTTATAATGATAATGCTGAGATACACCCTGCTGATACCTTTATTGCTCTGAATCGATACTCTCCAACTCCATTCGCATCTTTCCTGAAGAAAGGAAATAATTACATTATATCTGCTAGTCCTGAACGATTTCTTAAAAAGAAAAGGAATACAATTATTAGTCAACCCATCAAGGGAACAATTGCACGCAGCATTTGCCCTGAGGAGGATGAAACGATTAAAGCATCATTACAGAATGATCCGAAAGAGCGTGCCGAGAACATCATGATTGTTGATCTGGTTCGAAACGATTTATCCAAAATTGCTGAGGTAGGATCCGTTAATGTTGATGAGTTATGTGGAGTGTATCCATTTCGACAGCTATACCAGATGATATCCACAATATCCTGTAAACTCAAATCAGAGCATGATTTTATAGATATAATAAAAGCAACATTTCCAATGGGTTCAATGACTGGAGCACCTAAGATAAGGGCAATGCAGTTGATCGACCATTTCGAAAGGACGAAAAGGGGGTTGTACTCAGGTTCTATTGGCTACCTAACACCTGACCATAATTTCGATTTGAATGTTGTTATCAGAACGTTACTCTACAATAAGGACACCAAATACCTTTCGTTTAGCGTGGGCAGCGCTATCACAATAAACTCAGATCCCGAGAAGGAGTATCAGGAGTGTTTACTTAAGGCTAGAGCTATTCTTACAACCCTTAAAGCCAAAATTGTAGATGCAGAGTAAGTTTATTGATTTTATTCGAGACAACAATCTTGTTTCTAGTAACGATAGGATTTTGCTTGGGGTCAGCGGTGGTATCGATTCAATGGTTATGCTTTACCTCTTCCGGAAATCGGGTTTTAACATTTCAGTAGCACATTGCAATTTTGCCCTTAGAGGTGAAGAGTCAGATGGGGATCAGCAATTGGTTGAGCATGAATGTGAGCTAAATGGCATTAAACTTCATCGAATTAAGTTTGAAACAAAGTCCTATGCAGCAGTACATAAACTATCGATACAGGTTGCTGCAAGAAACCTCAGGTATGCATGGTTTAATCAGCTTTGTGATGAGTTTGGCTATACCAAAATAGCCATTGCCCATAATCGCGATGATGTTGTCGAAACGGTAATTCTTAATCTTACCAGAGGAACAGGTTTAAAAGGATTATCCGGGATAAAGGCAAAAAATGATAAGGTCATTCGCCCTTTACTTTTTGCAGGTAGGGACGAGATTACTCGCTTTGCAATTCAGCATTCAGTTTCGTTCCGAGAGGATTCAAGTAATTCTTCCGTTAAGTATGCACGTAATAGAATTCGTCACAACGTAGTTCCTGAATTGGAGAAGCTAAACCCTTCTGTAAAGGTATCCATTGTTGAAACGGCAAAGCATATTCATGAGGCTTGTAACCTTGTGGAAGACTATCTCAACAATCTTAAAGAGAAACTTGTTAAAGAAGAAGATAATAGAGTTTTAATATCAGTACAGGGATTAATAGAGGAGAAGTATAACAAACTTTTTCTTTTCGAGGAGTTAGTTCCCTTCGGTTTTTCTCATGAAACTATTGAACAGGTTGTGGGCTCAATTCACAGTCAACCGGGTAAATTTTTTTATTCATCGTCGCATCAACTCCTTCGCGACAGAGAGTATTTTATCCTAACAATAAAGAAAGAGGTAGACCACTCAGTAATACTCATTGATAAGGATTGTAATTCGATTGATTACCCTATTAAGTTGAAATTTTGCTTAGCCGATAATTCAAAATCATTTGAAATATCACGCGATAATAATATTGCCGTATTAGACTTTGATAAACTTATCTTTCCGCTTAAGCTCAGATCATGGCAACCTGGCGATAAGTTTATGCCATTTGGAATGGCTAATTTTCAAAAAATAAGTGATTTTCTAATTAATCAGAAAGTATCCTTACTGGAGAAGGAAAACATTCTTGTTTTAGAATCAGGCGATGATATTGTATGGGTTTTAGGATATCGGATTGACAATAGATTCAGGATTACCAATCAAACGCAACGAAATTGGGTAATACAATGTATCTAAACTATAAGATATTGTAAGGTAGTGTTGCTGTTTGCTGTGAAACTTACTATCTGAGGTCTTTTTTCTTCTCGATTCTTCGGGATCTACGCTACTCTACCCTTCAATTTGACTTTTGTTCTTAGCCTTTTGTCTTTTCGTAATTACTCTATCTCGATTAATTCAAACCATCTTTCGCTCTTCTTATCAATCAGTTTTATTACTTCGGAGTATCTCTCAGATTTTTGAGTTATATCATCATGCGATAGAGATCCTCTGCTAATTTCGCTTTCAAGTAGCGCTTTTTCTGCTTCGAGTTCAGCAATCTCTTTAACTACGGTTTCAAGTTCACGCTTCTCACTGAAAGTGAGTTTTCGCACCTTTTGGCGCTCAGGTCTAGACTTATCGGTGCTTTTGCTCTTAATCTCCTTGGTTTGATTCTCTTCGTTCTCTTTTGCCCACTCACGATAATCGGAATAGCTTCCTGGGAATCCACTTATCTCTCCATCTCCTTCAAATACTAGAAGACCATCAACAACCTTATCCATAAAATGACGGTCGTGCGATACGACTATAACCACCCCTTTGAAATTTCTCAGATAATCCTCAAGAACATTAAGTGTAAGAATATCAAGATCATTCGTGGGTTCATCGAGGATTAAGAAATTGGGATTACGCATTAATATAGTTAGAAGGAAAAGCCTACGCTTTTCACCACCACTTAGCTTACTTACAAATGAGTATTGTGTTTCGGGTGCAAATAGGAAGAGATTTAAGAATTGCGAAGCCGTAAGGATTTTCCCATCACCGAGGGTTACCACTTCGGCGATCTCTTTGGCAACATCAATTACCTTTTGATCCTCACGGATTTTCATACCATCCTGCCTGTAGTAACCAACCACTAGTGTTTCTCCAGGTTCTACAGTACCCGAATCGGGGAGGAGGTTTCCTGTAATAATGTTAAGAAATGTAGATTTTCCAGTTCCATTCTTCCCAATTATTCCAAGCTTCTCGGTACGATTGAATAGGTAAGAGAAATCCTTTAGAATAACTTTATCGCCAAAACTCTTTGAGATCGATTTAATTTCAAGCACTTTGCTTCCAAGCCGAGATGACTTAACGTTGATTTCCACCTCGGAATCGTTACGCCGTTGACTTGCCTTTTCCTGTATTTGGTAGAATGCATCAATCCTATATTTTGCCTTAGTTCCTCTTGCCTGCGGCATTCTCCCCATCCATTCCGATTCTTTTCGAAGGAGGTTCGACGCTTTTTCTACTTCAGCATTTTGATACGAAATCCTTTCTTGACGCTTTTCGAGAAAATAGGCATAGTTACCCTTATACCAGTAAAGTTGTTTTTGGTCAAATTCAATGATATCGGTACAAACTCTAT
>JAYTVX010000183.1:0-2558 GCA_043743775.1 Bacteroidales bacterium
TTATTTTGTCGAACTGATCCCGAGCGAAGCCGAGGGATCTCTAGGGATATATTCCCCGCCGCTTGCGGCGATAAGAAAATAATTTCCGTTTAGATACCTCGACCGCTTGCGGCGAAATAGTTCATTTGATTTTTATCTGAGTGCAGCTTAGTTTTAACTCAACTCAGGGGTTGGTCTAGAACATGTAGGCCAGAAATCAGCAAGGAGGTCGGAGGATAAATATTTATCCGAGATTAGTCAATAGAAACACCTTTAAGTCTCAAATAATCCGTTTCTATTGACTTAGCGAGGAAATCCCGACTTATCAAAATCTTTCATTTTGCGAAAGCGAAATGATTAGATTTTGTTAGTCGATTTGTTATTAAAATGTTTTTTAATAACAAATTTGGGTTTGTTCTTTTGTTTACTCGCTACAACATCAAAGATATCCCTACGACCCCAACCTCCTACTCGAACTTGTTACCATGAAAATGCCCTACGGAAAGTATAAAGGCTATCTGCTTTGCGATATACCCTAGTACTGCCTAGTTTGGATACATGGCAAGGGGGTTCCCGAAGGGAATCTGGGTATAACTGCGTTCTACTCTATATGAGATATGTCTCTACGGGCTTTAATATCTACTAAAAAAAATGTATAAGGAAGATGTAGAAATCGGAAAGGCCCTATGCTTGGAAAAAAAGTTTTTGAAATCAGATTGTTTTTAATGAACCGAAATCTCAACCATTATTTCTTCCATTAATCAATTGCTCCATCACTCCATTCTTCAATTTCAAGTAGTTCTAGGGGATGGTTAAGCACCCTTTTCGCTCCGCTTTCAATCAACTCCTCTTTTGTCCTAAAGCCCCAAAGTGCACCAATGGCGAACATTCCTGCACGATTAGCGGTTAACATATCGGTATTGGAATCGCCGATATAACCCATGTCATTTGGAGCAATACCTAAGTGCTTGCTTATAAGTAACGCTCCCGACGGATCGGGCTTTATGGGAAATGCAGGCTGAGCACCGACTATTATCTCAAATTTTTCTGAACCAATTAACACTTCAACAAATCGTTGGGTTAGCTCATCAACCTTATTGGAGAATACGGCTAGCTTAATGCCACGGCTTCTCAGTTTATCCACAACTTCAGCTATACCATCGTAAAGATGTGTTTTGATAAAGCAGTTCTCACTGTAATCGGGCATCATTAAGTTGTAACATCTATCAATAACCATATCACTCCGTTTACTCTCTGGGAGGGCTTGCCGAATAAGGTTTCGCACCCCACCCCCTACAAAATAACGGTAAGCATCGCTACTGTGAATTGGAAATCCCTCTCCTTCCAGAACCCGATTCATCGAATCGGTTAAATCCTCAATTGTATTGGCAAGCGTTCCATCGAGATCAAATATCAAACCCTTCAACATTCCTTTTTCTATTATTAATCATTAATAAAACTACTGTATTTGAGCATACTGTGTTTCTTATATACTATAAATTCCCGACAAAGACTTCTATATATAAAGGTATAGATTGGAAATTATGCTTAGTTCGAGCTAAATATATAGGTATTTTCTAATAATTAAGTAAACTAACACCAAACTAGGTAATATTTTATTGGGGAGAGTAAAGAGTTACAGACCTACCTTGCATATCAGCAACAAATTTATCGTTTTGCAGCGGTTGACAACTACCAATTAGTTAATCAAGTAAATAACACCAAACCTAATAATTCTTGAGTAACTTTCATATTTAGCATCACCTACCATTTCCGAGAGGTAATTGGTTTTTCCGTACGAGTATCCAATATAGAGACCTACCCTTCTATAGTTGGTTGAAAATTGAATCCTTGCCCGATAATCGTTCTTTATTGTTTTTCTAGAGACAGAGGTAGTATAATCCTTCCCATTCGAATCTGTTGCGTTACCATTCTCATAAGTATTTAAGCAATGCCCGACGTCAAATCCACCAACCAGATCAAAGGAGAAATCCTTTATCCTAAACCTATATCCAATAAAAGGGTTATAGTTTATGAAATTACTTTTCAGAAAGGTCTCGCCGGTTGCACCGATTTTAACAGTGCTAAACCCATCGAAACTGTTGATGGTATCAATGGAAATCTTACTGATTAGCGTTTCAAAACCTAAGTCGAATCCAAATATGAAATTAAGTCTCGTTAACCGTTCAACCTTTAATGAAAAACCATAACAGAACGCATTCTTGGAACCCCAAGGAACATTCGTATACCCAGAATTTGTTAAAGCATCATAGTTAATTGAAGTCATACCTAGGGTTGAAATTCCTGAAAACGAAAACAACCCAGAATTCAACGATACTCTATACTCAGTTTTCTGTCCGAACAGATTAGTCAAGAACAGAAGTAAAACAATTGTAAAAATGATCCGTTTCATAGTTCCGATTTTGTTGTAGCCAACTAAATATACGTCAAAAAATGATCTATAACATAACTTATTGTCAACTAATTAATTCAAGTTGCTAGTTAAGATGAAATCATTATAGTTGTTAAAAAGTTCTTTGTCTTGTTGATATAAAGCCTTGTAAATATTAGCTTTAAAG
>JAYTVX010000184.1:0-3272 GCA_043743775.1 Bacteroidales bacterium
GGCTTAATTAACTCCTCACGTTTCTTGAAGAGAAATCCATCTTTCCCAAAGTACTTTGCTTGAAGCTCTTTAACCTGTCGCTCCTTAGTTATAACATCGTCTTCACGTTTCTTCTGCATCTCCTCAGTTAATAAAACTTTCTCAGCTTGATAGTCCTGATACATCTTATCAACCTCAGCGTATTTACTCTCTATTTCTTTTTGATACTGAACTGAGAGTTTATCTATTTGTTCTTGAGCTGCTTTAAAACTAGGAATTTTCTTAAGTATGTAATCGCTATCGACAAATGCAAATTTCTGAGCCATTAGTACACTAACCAACAAACTCAGAATTGCAGAAAGGACTATTCTCTTCATACTTCAGTTTTTTTTACAAGTTAAAACAAATACTTTGCCAATTGAGCAACAGAATAAAACCTAACTCTTAAAAAAAGTTAAAAAATGCTTTAAAATGGCATTCCAATAACAAAAAAGAATCGTTGCTTATTTGCATTCGGATTATTTTTTATTGCATCTAAACCATAAGCATAATCGATTCCTAACATTCCAAGCATGGGAAGAAACATCCTTGCACCCACACCCACAGAACGGTGAACGTTGAACGGATTAAATTCATCAGCACTTGACCAAGCGTTTCCTGCCTCAATAAATGTAAGAACATAGATAACTGCTTGAGGTTTTAGTGATAATGGGTAGCGAAGCTCCATGGTATATTTATTGTAAATATTAGCCACTCTTGCACTGTTAACAACAGGTGTCAGGGAACTATTCTCATACCCTCTTAATCCTATTGTTTCTCTTCCATAAAGATTATAGCCAGACATTCCATCTCCACCCAGATCAAATCCTTCGAAAGGTGAATGACCTAAATCTTTACTATAATAATTAAGCATCCCAAATTGCGCATTCGTATATAAAACCAGATTTTGAACAAGCGACATATACCATTGTGCCCGACCAGTCCACTTGTTGTATTCAATCCATTTATAACGTTTAGCCAATTCGGCCTGACTAATTTTTGTTTTGGCATACGAATTCGCCTGATCAGTAGATGCGCTAGGATTATTCTTAATGAAGTCTGAAGAGTAATAATTCGTTAATGAAGTTAGTTCATTGTTATCAAATAACCAGAACTTACTCTTTTTAAAGGCAGAATATGGAGCAGTTAACTGAAGGGATAACGAAAAATTCGAACCCGAGCGAGGATAAATCTGCTGGTCGGTGGAATTTCGACCCAAAGTAATTTTATAACTCACGTTATTAGATGTACCATCCGAGAATAAAAATCCTCCACTTGTCCAATTCCGGAGCAAGTAGTTCTGGAAGCTAACCTCATGATAAAGGGTAAAATAATCATCGGGCCATTTTACGCGTGTTCCGATCCCAACTGATCCTCCGCGCACTTTAAAATACTGGCTACTGGCCTGATAAGCAATACTTGCATTGTTTTGGATTGTATAATAAAGAGAGAATGAAAAATTTGTTGGTTTTTTTCCACCAAGCCAAGGCTCAGAAAACGATAAACTAAAGGCTTTATAGTAAGTTCCATTCGTTGATGCACGTAAAGCAAGCGACTGACTATCGCCAGAAGGAACTGGGCGCCAAGCACCTTTATCGAATATCCTTCGAACTGAGAAATTTGCAAAACGAATACCTACGGTACCAACAAACATATTTGCACCCCAACCACCCGAGATTTCAAATTGATCATTGGCCTTCTCCTCAAGGATGTACTTTAAATCAACCGATCCGTTTGCTGGGTTTGGGAAGGGTTTTACGTCCAATTTTTCAGGGTCAAAATGGCCAAGTTGGGACAACTGACGTATTGAACGGGTAATATCGGATTTACTGAAAAGATCGCCTGGTTTAGAATATAACTCTCGTCGAACAACGTGTTCGTTAGTTTTGGTATTCCCAATAATTGATACTTGATTAATTGTAGCCTGATCTCCTTCGTAAATTCTCATCTCAAGGTCAACAGAATCTTTTTCAATATTACTCTCGACAGGATCTATTTGAAAAAAGAGGTAACCATCATCCATGTAAATTGTTGTAATTGAATTCTCTTCAGTAAACAATCGTTTTTCAAGTAATGATTTATCGTAAACATCACCTTTTTTCATTACAAGTATAGCATTTAATGCTTCAGCAGGTAATTTGGTGTTACCCAGCCAAGAGATATTTCGAATATGGTACTGATTTCCTTCTATTAATTTAATCTTTATTCCTATCCGTTTATAATTATAGGAATAAATTGAATCACTAAGAATTTGAGCATCACGATAACCATGCTCATTATAAAAAGTAATGATATTCCTTTTATCTTCAGCGTAATCTGATTCAACAAATTTTGATGACTTAAATATATTATAGTCTCTTCGATGAGTTTTCTTTAACGTTCTTCTTAATCGAGATTCTTTAAAAGCGAGATTACCATCAAAAGTAATATCATGAATCTTAACTTTTTTATTTTTTTTGATTTCGAAAGAAATTCTTACTCCGTTCGCTAAGACAGTATCGTTCTTTTGGATAACATCAACCTGAGTATTCAAAAACCCCTTATCGCCATAATGCTTTTTGATTATCCTTACAGAGTTCTCCAAGATGCTTTCGGTAATTTGACCTCCAGTCCTCAGTTTCAGTAATTCTTTAAGATCATCTGATTCTCCTTTACGAACTCCTTTGAAGCTAATTGATGAAATCCTTGATCTTTCCTGAAGATAAATATCTAGGTAAAGATTATCACCCTCGACCTTTGTGGCCGAGAATTTAACGTCCGAAAATAACCCTTGCTCCCACAACTTCCGAATGGGTTTAGTCAAATCATCCCCTGGGGCCGAAATGGTATCCCCAACAGCAAGACCACTGACCGAGATAAGAACAGTAGGATCAAGAAATTTAATTCCGGAAACGGTTATCTCTTTGATGCAGTATTTCTTTGGGGTACTATAATCAAACAGTAAATCTTGAGCCGACAATGCAGTAACCATGCAAACAAAGGCGAAAAAAACAATAATTTTTCTATACATCATTATTATGAATGAATTAGCTGGATAAACAAGTTTTGAAATACCCACATATTTAAGAGGCTAAAGATGGGAACATTTTTTTAAAATCAGGCAAATTTAATTAAGGGACTTAAGTGTAGCAAGCTAAAGTGTGCAAAATAAGTTAAAGTTGTTCACTTATTTTCCCAAATCGGCGTTCGCGTTTCTGATAATCAATGACAGCTTTGTAAAGCTCCTCTTTATCAAAATCGGGCCAAAGTGTAGG
>JAYTVX010000185.1:0-10110 GCA_043743775.1 Bacteroidales bacterium
CTGATCATCAGCAGCCCAGGTTGTCCGGTAAATAATTTCTGTCACCAATGCATCGAATCCACCACACAGTCCCAGATTACGACAGCATAACCGGACAACCTCTTTTTTTGACAAACACCAATGACTAGAAATCAGATTTAGCCTGATAAAACTCTTCGCAAAATCAATACCTTTGTTAAAACCAAATCCTGAAAATTGAATACAGAGGTTCTTCTTATAACACCGCCATTAACGCAACTTAATGCACCATACCCCGCAACAACTCAACTGTTAGCATTCTTAAAGGTTAATGGGGTTGATGCCCGGCAATACGATTTAAGCATTGATCTTATTGATGCTGTATTGAGTAAAGAATTTCTTACTGAGGTTTTGGATTCTGTAAATAATTCGGGTAAAAGTAAGGGTTCATCATCAAATCAATTCTTTAAAAACAGTAAAAAGTATATTGATTTGATTGAACCCGTTATGAATTTCTTAAGGGGGAACGACACTACTCTATCGCAACGCATTTGTACTCGAGATTTACTCCCTGAAGGTCCTCGGTTTGCTCAGATAGAAGATTTAGAGTGGTGGTTCGGGAGTATGGGTAAAACGGATATGGCA
This sequence comes from Bacteroidales bacterium, assembly GCA_043743775.1. Taxonomy (GTDB): domain Bacteria; phylum Bacteroidota; class Bacteroidia; order Bacteroidales; family Tenuifilaceae; genus UBA8529. The sequence goes on from JAYTVX010000185.1 coordinate 604, forward strand.
CGTCATCTGGCAACCCTTTTCATCCTCGATATTGCCGATTTTATTCGCGATAACGTTTGCGCTTACTTTGGGGTTACCAAGTATGCTGAGAGAATCGCCCTATCACTACCTACTTTTACGCCGATTGAAAAGGAGTTAAGCCTTGAGCCTAACATCGTCGACAGATTAATGCTATCGCTATTGCGTAAGAAATTGGACTTATATAAACCTAAGATTATTGGATTTACTGTTCCTTTTCCTGGTAATTTGTATGCAGCACTTCGCTGTGGTAAATTTATAAAGGAAAACTTCCCTGAGATAAAAGTTGTTCTTGGCGGAGGTTATATCAATACTGAACTTCGGGTGCTAAGCGATATCACTATTTTTCAATACACCGACTATATTATCCTTGATGATGGCGAATTGCCTTTACTTCGTTTGGTACAATACCAGAGGGATAACAGAACACCATTAATCAATACATTGATAAATCATAGGGGTGATGTTAAGCTATTTAATGGAGACGATGAGGTTTTAACCGTAAAGGATCTTCCTGCTCCCGATTATGAAGGGATAGCGGTTGAAAAGTATCTTTCGCTGATGGAGCTGCCAAATCCTACGCATAGCCTATGGAATAATGGTTTTTGGAACAAGATGCAGCTGGCAAGGGGGTGTTACTGGGCCAAGTGTGCTTTTTGCGATACCTCATTGCATTACATATCAAACTATAAACCGTTAGATGCTACAATCCTTGTGGGTAACATGGTGAGCATTATTAAACAGACCGGTAGTACTGGCTTTCACTTTGTTGATGAAGCAGCACCACCCGCTTTACTTCGAAAAATCTCCGAGGAGATAATGAAACGAGGTTTAACCGTTACCTGGTGGACTAATATCCGTTTTGAGAAAAGTTTTACAAGCGAACTTTGCAACTTAATGGCAAAATCAGGTTGTATTGCTTTAACAGGTGGGCTTGAAGTTGCATCGAATAGGCTGCTAAACCTAATGAGTAAAGGGGTTACAGTTGAGCAGGCGGCCATCAGCTGTAAGAACATGCAGGATGCTGGGATTATGGTTCATACCTATTTGATGTATGGGTTTCCAACCCAGACTGAACAGGAGACAATGGATTCGCTTGAAATAGTTCGACAGCTCTTCAAAAATGGATTGGTACAATCCGGATTCTGGCACAGGTATGCTATGACCTGCCATAGCCCTTCGGGTGTATTTCCTGAGAAATTCGGAGTTAAGAGGGTGACGTTAAAACCAAATCCCTTTGCGAATAATGAAGTTCCCTATGATGACAATACTAAATACGATTACGGGAGAATAGGAAATGGGCTCGAAAAATCGATATATAACTTTATGCATGGCGTTGGTATTGATGAGCATATATCCCAGTGGTTTGATTTCAAAGTTCCACCACCAACAATACCTCCCGATTACATTGCAAAAACGGTAGGTATTAAGAGGAAAAAAAAGTGTTAGAGATTATCTCAAATCCAATCATCTAATATCTATGACATGGAAAATCGATGCCATTCTTGTAGTAAATTGTTTCTAACTGGTAATCGTTTACTATTGCAGAAAAGGCATTCGGTTGAATGTGCAAAATATCTCTTGGCCTCCATCACTGCATCGTGGCTTGAAATAAATTCTCCGAGGTAGATCTTCTTTTTCAAATCCTCTAAAAATGGACAATTCTCTTTGTGTACAGCGTAGATTCCGTCATGCTGTGGCTTTGTCCTTACATAGTATTTAGATGTGTTCATTTTTTTGTGTTTAATTATTAACAGTTTATGGTTTAATTGGGATTAACTCCGAATTGTTACTCATGATTTTTTTGACTATGAATTACTGACGCTCTAAATTTATCGGTAGCATCCGATTTTACTGCAAATCTGGTCAAATGTTTTCATGAGATTTTTTGTTGATTATAAATTTGAAACTATTCAGAATACTTAACTACTCAGTATTCAAAAAAAAACACGATGATATTGAGGAACATAGAGATGAAAAAATTTTTAATAGAAAGAATTATCGCATAATAAGCATGAATTATTGCCTCAAGGCTATATTAAAAAAAGTTATAGAATAATCAGGAACGGCAATATGATTTTAATTGCACTTCGAGTTCTCCGTGACGAAAAGTTACTTAGATTTCATTTTTTTCTTAAACCGCTTAGAATTTTAAATTAAGAATTGAGGATTAATCTTATCTTGCGTAGTGTTAAAGTGTTCATAATGAACCATAAAATTAATTTTTTAGCCTATGCTGATTTTATTAAGTAACAATTTACCATTGATTCGTATGTAACGGCATAAATTAACTTAAACTGTTACAGCCATGAATAAAGAAATGAAATCAGCAAAGCAAATCGTAAATGAGGATCTATTGACCCTTAAGTTTTGCAAGGAAATTCTAAACCAAAATGCCATGAAAAGTATCCGAGGAGGAGATGGTGAAGCTAATGGAGGGATTGATATTATTATAATTCCCAAACTGAGATAAGTTTGTGCCTTACATAATTAATTGACATTCTAAATTCGGAATGTCTTTTTTGTTAAATTGCAAAATTCATACTATGCATATCAATGCTTCAGAGGGTTATCTCAATCGTATCAATAACTGTTTTGCTTTTACCAGCTTATTTTCTTAAGGCTCAAAGAAGTAATCCCTCTGACCTTTTTGCTAATTTTTCAAAATATTATGCTTCCGGTGATTTTTTAAATGCCGAGAAGTGTTTGTTAGTTGTTATTAAATCTAAGGATTCTATAAATAGTGGATATGTTATTGCAGCGTACAATAACCTTGGTGTGATAAATAATCGATTTGGAAGGTATGAGGAAGCTTTAAGATATTATAATCTTGCCGAAATAAAGAATGCTAATAAGGAACAAGATTTACAGGAATTGGCAGATATATACATTAACAAAGCAATGATTTATGGAATTCTAAAGGAATCAGATAAAGCAATTGAATACCTTGAGCAGGGAGTTAAAATATATTTAAGCATCAATAATCCTAACCTTTCAATATATTCAAGATTATCATCTGCATACAATAATCTAGGTCTGACTTATTATGAAAGAAAAGAATATAAAACGGCTTTATTATATTTGGAAAAAAGTCAGGCTATAAAAGTCAAATATGATCTCCCCGAAATTGCTTTTACATATCTTAATATTGCTAAAACCTATGTGAAAATTAGTAACCCGGAGAAGGCTCAGGATTATTTTTTATGGAGTATTGAAAGTTTTAAGCAGGAATTTAACCAAGGTTACTATAGACTTGCTGATGTATATTTTGACTTCGGACTATTTCTACGTTCTATAGGAAGAAATCAGGAAGCCTTTGAAATCCACCGAAAAGCGTTATCAATCTGCCTGAAGAACTATGGTAGAAAGCATCCCTTTGTTTCATTGGCCTATAAGCATTTAGGGGATTATTTCTTTAATCAAGGGGAATACAATTCGGCTCTTCGGTACTACCAGAAATCGTTGATTGCCGTTGTGAGCGATTTTAACGATACCAGTATCTACTCAAATCCATCACTGAATTCAGTCATATTTGATATCCGATTGCTGGATAATCTTAAGCGAAAGTCGCAAGCACTGGAACTCTTTTCTCAGCAACAGGAGAATTTGAAGATGAAGCAAGAGATCATGGGTAAGAGCTACGAAACAATTGGACTGGCGTTACAACTGATTGGTAGAATTCGAAGCGGATATGTAACTACAGAAAGTCAGATCTACCTTGCAGAGAATGAAAAGGAAACCTATATGTTTGCAACCCATATTGCTCAGCGGCTATACGAATTGACAAAAAAAGATGAATATCTTCAAAGGATGTATAGCATTGCCTGTATAAGCAAATCAGCTGTTCTTAGGAATGAGATAGCTGAAAACGAGCTATTATACAGGAAGGGTAGCACTGATACACTTCTTGATAAGCATACGAAACTATTAGTCAATATCGCCTCCTACAGTAAGTTGATTCAGGATGAGCTTCAGAAGACCAAGCCCGATACCCTAAAAATCGATTTTTGGAAAGATGCCCTTTTTGAATTGAATCGTAGTAAAGAGAGGATAGCTGAAAAAATCAAGGAGCTTTATCCCCAGTATGATGCTCTTACTCAGAAAGCCGAACCCCTAAGCCTTAAGGAGATTCAGAATCATCTTAAAAAGGATGAGACCCTAGTAGAGTACTTTCTATCTAACCATTATTCAGAAGGGAAAAGGAAACTATATATTTTTACAATTACACAGAGCAGTTTAAATTATCATATTACCGATCTCGATTCTCTCTTTGCTTATCGTGTTGAGTTTATCAAACAGGGTACCGTTAATGCTTATATGTCGAGCAATTCAGCTGGTATATTTCAAACCTATACCGATGCGCTTTACTATATGTATGAAAAGTTAATAAAACCAGTTGAATCAAGTATTGTTGGACGTAAATTGATTATCATTCCCGATGAGGAGATAGCCTATCTCCCCTTTGATGCATTTATTCGAAAGAAACCTAATTTGGATCAAGTCAGCTACGAGGAGTTGCAATACTTGATCTATGACTACAGCATTTCCTATGGTTATACCTCCTCGTTGATATTTAAAAAGGGGAATAAAAAACAAATATCGGAGATAGTATACGCTTTCTCACCTGATTATGGTAAACAAGAGAAAGGTGTAAGAAAAAACTTACGGAATCTTCAGGGAGCAGGAAAAGAGATCGGGTCAATTTTCAAATGGTTCAAAGGTAAAGCCTACTATGGCGAAAAGGCATCAGAGAACAATTTTAAATCATTAGTAAAACAGCCTACAATTTTTCACCTTGCCATGCATTCACAGCAGGATTCAACTAACTCCAAATACTCCTATCTGATTTTTGATAATCAAATGGATACTATTGAGGATGGAAAACTGTTCAATTACGAGATTAGTATGAGCAGGATAGAATCACCAATGGTAGTGCTGAGCTCATGCAATACGGGTACAGGAAATTTATACCATGGAGAAGGGGTGATGAGTTTAACTCGAGGTTTTATTCTTGCTGGAGCGTCATCGGTAATCAATACATTTTGGGATGTTAATGACGATGCTAGCGCAAAGATCATGATGGATTTCTATTATCAACTCTCGAAGGGTTACGAGAAGGATGTCGCGTTACGAATGGCAAAGCTCAACTATCTAAAGAGTACACCACCCACCTACGCAAATCCTTACTATTGGGCTGCCTATGAGATAATGGGGGATAAATCGCCTATTAAAAAAGGGGTTATGGGATACTTCTTTAGTATTGGTGCATTTTTGTTAATTGGTGTAGCCCTTTATGCGTGCTACTTTAGGTGGTTGAGAAGATCTTGAGCTTGAGTTTGATAGTACCCTTTTGATTCAGCGAGTTCCTTAAAGTAGGTTGCCGCTCTTTTAGTTTCCTTGATTTTTAGATATGCTAAACCTAGGTACCATTGGGCTTCCTTTTTATATTCACCATTTTTAGAAACAACTTCATTCAGCAACCCGATTGCTTGTTTGTAGTCTCCTAGCTCCATTTTGGTGATCCCTCCAAAAAAGTGAGCGGTTATACTGTTAGGATCTTTAGTCATTAAATCGGAAAAAAAAGTTGCTGCTGCCTGATATTGACCCTGTTTGTACATTTCAACTGCATTAGCGAAAGGATCAATAATATTTGGGTTATTCCTAGTTGTTGAAGAATAAGCTATTAGAGGTTTATAGTATTCTTGATAAAGTTTTTCTGAACTCTCAGATGGATTCAAGGTTTTAATAAAAACTATAGCTGCAATCATAGCTGCTGCGGCAAATATGGCAATTCGAATAGTATAGGTTTTACGTGGGTTTGTTGCTCTGGTAATTTCGTTATGATCATTATCACTTAATGATGAATTGATAAATGCCCTTCTGTTCTCAGTCTCAGAACTTTCTTTCTGATTATTTGTATTCCACTCATCAACCCATTTTTTAGTTACATCATCTACGCTATGCGTTTCAGCCTCCTGTTTTGCCTGATCGAGCATCATCTGTAATTCTGAATCATCACTATCATTTAGAGAACTCTCAACATATCCACGAATATTTTCATACCTACTTGAATCTTCATGGAAATCGGAGATCATCTGATTCGTAACGGTATCAATGTTTTGGCGTTCGGGATCGTTTTGAACCTCCTCCAGATCATGCTTAGCACGCATGAAATCATTAACCTGCTTAAAGCGATTGTATTCACTTCTAAGCTCATTATTATGCACTAATTCTCCTTCAAACCATTTGCATTTTTGGTCGGATAGGTTACCATCTGAGTAATCAATAATATACCCGGTGTAATTTCTCATTAGTGGTTTAAATATTTTTTAACGTTTCCTTTTATAATCAATGATGTAAAATTTAACTCAAAATTACTCACACACGACCTGCATAATTGCTTTTTCCGTTTTCTTGATTTGCCTGTAGTATGGGTGGTTGGTAATTCTTTTCATAAGTTCACCTTGACACTCACACTTCTTCTTTCTAACATAGCCATAGGTGTAGCCCAATTTCTCGGCTATCTCCATTGGGGAAAACTCCTGCCAGTATAACTTTAGTATATCCTTACAAACAGGGTCAAGCGTTTCAAAAACATCATAAAACATTTTTTCGTAGAGCTTATTATCGTAAATCTCTGTAAAGTCCTGATCTGATGAGGTATCAACCCGACGAGTAAAATAGTTCGCAGCAGCTTTGCGTTTTTCTAAAATGCTTTTCCAAAGATTCTCACAAACGCTAAATAGGAAGGTTTTGAATTTACAGGTTAATACAAGCTGATTGGAGTCAATCTTCTCTAGTATAATAACCAACCCATCCTGAAAGATATCCTTGGCATCCTCAGATGTTCCACCCAGCTGAGTTACCATTAATCGGATCATAGGTAGATATCGATCCGATAAATAACGAACCACATAACTTTGGCGGCTTCTTAGGCATTCGATGATCTCTTTGTCAGAGAATTCTTTCATAAAAATAGATGGCTATTAAAAGGTTTCGCCTATAACAAATGTATGTAAATAATGATTATGATTCATCGAAAGATAATATTTCTTATTAAAACACTAAAGTATTTATCTATATCGAACAGGTTGAAATTAAGCAATTACGGGTATTAATTGATATGATATTTGCTCCATATGGTCAGTAATAAATAAAATATTTGAAAAAAACAGGTAACAATTTCGACCCTATTCCTATATAACCCTAGTTTTGGTATAATCAGCTCTTAGTATGGCAGATTTTTATCATTATGGTTATGACGATTTTTAAGGATATATATTCAAGTTTGAAGTAAAATAACCAATTGAAACCATAAAATTAATCAACCCCAAAATCCTAACGACTATGATAGATGTATTTGAAACTTGGTTTAATCAGTTTACCAAGAATGAACAAGAGAAACTCTTGAAGCATATCAGGAAAAATCATCTTGACATGAATGATAAATTTTCGACTAAACCTTCTGGAAGTATTAATAAAAATTTGATTAGCAGTTCATTGAGCTCTTCAAGCCAACGTGCTTATTCAACTAGCAAAATGGTTGAAAAGTAGATTGATAACAGTTATTCCCAACTTCAAATCATGCTTTACTTTAGCTGGATGATCTGTGTTGTTCGTTTTACTTAGAGCTCTGACCTAAAGCGATATCGTAAAAACTGATTTGAAACTATTATTGAGCCACTGTAATTTTATTTTAAAAAAAGTATATGCCACGGGTAAAAAATATTGATGACACCACTTATAATGCTTGTAAATGTGGAAATTGGTTAACCCATTGGGAGAATTATAGTGGTAAACCTGCAAGCTATTGTGCTGAAGAAAAATGCATTGATGAAAATATTGTTGGTGCATATGTTCAGATGGTGAACTCTTCTGATAAGAATTGGTACATCGTTCCATTGTGTAGAACACATTACATGAGCAAAGCAGAATTTGAAGTAGTTGGTCCTCTCGTTTCTGCAAATAGAAAAGAAACCTGTGAGAAATTAAACCGAATGATTCGGACGAAGTTGTACTTCAGCCGTATTCTTCCTAAGAGATTACTATTCATTAAAGTATGAGTAGAATAGTTGAATATATCATTTTATACTCGACTTCTGGAGCAAGTTATGTAAACAAATAAGCCGTACTCTGCAATAGAGTTCATTTTACTAATAGTAAGGAGCGCCATAGTATGAATAAAATCAAATGTGAGTTAAAAGTGTTGACTACAATTGTTATTGCTGAAGATGAGGAGATGAATTTTATACTATTGAATGAAATGCTATCGAACTCTAACCTTACTATCATGCATGCATTCAATGGGCAGGAAGCAGTAGATTTATGTAGTTCGCAATTACAAGTTGATTTGGTGCTAATGGATCTCAGAATGCCAATAATGAATGGATACGAGGCCACACGGCAAATTAAAGCGATAAGACCAACTTTACCAATCATCGTTCAAACAGCTTATTCTTCGGAAGCTGACAAGGCAGAAGCATTTGCGAGTGGATGTTCTGATTTTATAAATAAACCAATAAGTAAAGATCTTTTGATTTTTAAAATTAACACCCTGCTTCGGGCTTAAATCTAGTCGATGAGAATTTTTGTAATTGATAGGTTGATTCTTAAGTATTATTTATAAGACAGTTTTAATTTAAGGGGAACTTTATTACAGTAAGATTACCTTTTAAGAGCTCATCTTTTTTTACATCAGGTTAACTTAAATATTTACTCACTGACAAATTGAAACCAAAATTGGATACTAAAGAATCATGTTATTTTAAAATGCAGTTAATCCTAAAATCTTAAAGGTATGGTACAAAGAGTTTTTTTTAGCTCCTATTTCGAGAAGGAGACTTGGAGGGCTAATATGATTAGGAAGAGTTGGGAGGAACAACCTGATAAAGTAGCCACTGGATTTTTAGATCATGCAAATTATGAGAACATTAAAAAAGGTGGTGATGTTGCAATCAAAAAATGGATTGATGATCAACTTGAAGAAACTTCTGTAACAGTAGTTCTAATTGGTTCGGAAGCATTCAATAGACCTTATTGCAAATATGCTATCGAAAAGAGCTATGAAAGAGGAAATGTTATGATCGGAATATATATTCATAAGCTTAAAGATAAGAATGGGAATATTTCCCTAAAAGGGTCAAATGAATTTGGCGAAATTGGTAAGGATAAGAATAACAAATCTGTTTTTTTTAGTACCTCTTATCCTACCTATGATTGGGTAGATGATAATGGTTGTTGTAACCTTAGGGAGTGGATCGAGGAATCTGCCAGAAAACTGAAGAATAATACATTGGCTCTTCATTTTTAACATAAGGTTGTAAAGAAGAAGAAACTAAAAAAAACCGCTCGAAGGGCGGTTTTTGCTATTTACGAATTTTCTTTCTTTTGAAATCACTACTGAACGAGGAATAAAATAGTAAATAATAAAAGTAGGGGTTACTTCCCGAAGGTTTCACCCCATGTTGTAGTTTTGTTTTGCGAACTAAA
>JAYTVX010000186.1:0-1696 GCA_043743775.1 Bacteroidales bacterium
CATAACAACTGCACAATAATATATTTTAACAAATAGAAATATAATAAGTACCATTGGTTTAGCGTTTTTTTACTAATTTTCGGAAAAATAATTAACAAAACTTATTTGTAGATTAAGATAGTTATGGTCGGAATATCAAATAGAATTCAAGGGTATGCTGGAACGATCATAGTTCACTCTATAGCCCTAATACTTCTATTACTTCTTACATTTTCTTCATCCTTGCCTGACTCACAAAACGAGGGTCTTTTAATTAATTTTGGTAATAGTTTGGATGGTTCTGGAAACAAGGAACCAATGGTTAACTTCGATAATGCAGTAGTAATTTCATTGCCAAAGGAATCAAGCGCCCATAAAGTCGAAGAAAAGAAAATACTTACACAGGATTTTCAGGATGCACTAACTATTGAGACCAAAAAGAAAACGGCTAAGAAAGAAACTAAAAAGACGATAACACCGACAACTATCGAAGAGCCAAAAGATAAAAAAGAAAAGAATCAAACAGAGCAAACAAAAACGATAGTAACAGTCAAACCAAAAGAGGTTAATAAAAAAGCTCTTTTCCCAGGAAAAGCAACTGAAGGTGGTGTTGGTGGCGAAGGTGAAACAGGGAAACAAGGCAATCAGGGATCACTCGAAGGTTCACCCGATTCAAACAATCGTACTGGAGGAGCCACTGGGGGAAATGGTACTGGCGAAGGGGATGGTAAGGGTATAAGCGTTAACCTTGGTGGAAGAAAAGTTTTATCATTACCCAAACCCGAGTATTTGATACAGAAGAAGGGAATTGTAGTTGTTCAGGTTACTGTTGACAAACAAGGAAACGTGACTAAAGTTAATTCCGGAGTAAAAGGATCAACAACTCTCGATACCGATCTCCTTAGAGCTGCAGAGAAAGCAGCTCTAACTGCAAAATTTGATGTAAGCCCAAATGCACCTGCATTTCAAACTGGAACCATCACTTATATTTTTAGCTATAAATCCCAATAGTGATTATTGAGACTAACCCAAATTGAGCGATTCACTATCGCAAATCGCTCAATCGATAAAGAAATTGTATGTATTTCACATATTTTGGTTTTACTCAATTAGTGAAACACAACAATTTCTAAATCGGGATTTACCTAAGTAAAGCGCTTTTTCGCTCCGCTCAAATCGCTCAACTTAGGTCTAAATGGCTTTGAGTATTGAATATTACAAAGCAACCAATCCCTTTTTTAATTAGAACTTATCAAAAGAATAGCATCTTTATTGCAAAAATAAAAACGGTGATAAGAAGAAAATATCTTATAAAATTTACGCCCCTCTTCACTGCGACATGGGTTGCAACCCATGCACCAAACATACTACCTAATCCAAGAATAAATCCCAGTAAGTAATTAACCTGTTTATTGAATATGAATACTCCTAAAGCTACAATTGTATAAGCCAATACAATAAACACCTTTATAGCATTCGCTTTTAAAAGATCGTAACCTGCACCAAGGACCAACCCTGCAAGCAGGAAGAAGCCGACACCGGCTTGAATAAATCCCCCATAAAATCCTATTGCAAGGAAAACAATAAAACTTAAGACATTGGGTTTTGATTTGATTGCTCCAGCATGCTCATTAATCCACTTCTCGGGTTTAAAAAGAATTACAAAAAACATTACAACTAGCAACCCTCCAATAATCCTATCCATTAGCTGTGCATC
>JAYTVX010000187.1:0-4047 GCA_043743775.1 Bacteroidales bacterium
ATATCTTGCTCCTCTTTCGAGAAAACAACCATATTATCAAACTCACGCAAACCAGTACCTGCAGGAATTAAGTGACCGCAAATAACGTTTTCTTTTAGACCATCTAAATAATCAACTTTTCCTCGGATTGCTGCTTCGTTAAGAACCTTTGTTGTTTCTTGGAATGAAGCGGCTGACATAAAGCTGCTTGTTTGTAACGAAGCCCTTGTAATACCCTGAAGAACCTGACTTGATGTAGCAGGAACTGCATCACGAGCTTCAATCAGTTTTAAATCTTTACGTTTAAGAACTGAATTTTCATCACGCAACTTACGAGCAGTGATAACCATACCTGGACGAACAACTGCTGCATCGCCAGAATCTATAACAATCTTCTTGTCATAAATCCAATCGTTCTCGTCCATGAAGTCCCATTTATCGACAATCTGACGCTCAAGGAAACGAGTATCACCTGGATCTTCAATTTCTACCTTACGCATCATCTGGCGAACGATAATTTCAAAATGCTTATCGTTGATCTTAACGCCCTGCATACGGTAAACTTCTTGAACCTCGTTTACAATATACTCTTGAACCTTTGTCGGACCTTTAATTGCAAGGATATCGGATGGAGTAATTGCACCATCGGAAAGTGGTATACCTGCTTTTACGTAATCGTTCTCCTGAACAAGAATTTGCTTCGATAGCTGAACAAGGTACTTCTTAACCTCACCAGTTTTCGAGGTAACAATTATCTCCCTATTACCACGCTTAATCTTACCGAATGATACTTCACCATCGATTTCAGATACAACAGCGGGATTCGAAGGATTACGAGCCTCAAACAGCTCGGTTACTCGAGGTAAACCACCAGTGATGTCACCAGATTTACCCATTGCTCTAGGAATCTTCGAAAGGATATCACCCGCTTTTACCTTCTTCGCATCTTCAACAACTATATGTGCAGATACTGGTAGATTGTAAGAACGGAAAACTTCTCCTTTACTGTCAAGAATCTTAATCATTGGGTTCTTGGTCTTGTCGCGAGAATCAATAATTACCTTCTCACGATAGCCAGTTTGCTCATCGGACTCCTCTTTGAAAGTTACATCTTTAATAACTGAATCGAACTCAATAGTACCAGCCGATTCAGAGATAATAACCGCATTCCAAGGATCCCATTCGCAAACGAGTTGTCCCTTTGTTACGTTATCGTTATTGTTGACGTAAAGTTTTGAACCATAAGGTATGCTATGGGTAGATAGCGTTATACCGGTATTCTTATCGATAATACGCATTTCTGCTAAACGACCAATAACAATTAAGTATTTATCGCCATTATCATCGACACGTTCAACGGTTTTTAGCTCCTCAATCTCAACTTTACCTTCAAAACGCGCAGAAATTTTTGAGTCGGCTATGATATTCGATGCAGTACCCCCAACGTGGAAGGTTCTAAGTGTAAGCTGTGTACCTGGCTCACCAATACTCTGAGCTGCAATTACACCGGTTGCTTCACCGATCTGAACCATTCTTCCAGTAGAGAGATTACGCCCATAACATTTAGCACATACACCCTTCTTCGATTCACAAGTTAACACTGAACGAATCTCAACCTGTTCGATTGGAGAATTCTCGATCTCTTTTGAGATCTCTTCGGTTAGCTCTTCACCTGATGCGATAATCAAGATACCTGTAAGTGGGTGGTAGATATCGTGGACTGTAGTACGACCAAGTATACGTTCGTAAAGTGATTCAACAACCTCCTCATTCTTCTTAATTGCAGTTGCAACCAAGCCACGAAGAGTACCACAGTCATTCTCAGTAATAATAACATCCTGCGATACGTCAACTAGACGACGAGTTAAGTAACCAGCATCCGCTGTTTTAAGCGCGGTATCGGCAAGACCCTTACGAGCACCGTGGGTTGATATAAAGTACTCAAGAACCGAAAGACCTTCTTTAAAGTTCGAAAGAATTGGGTTCTCAATAATCTCACTACCTGCAGAACCTGATTTTTGTGGTTTAGCCATAAGACCACGCATACCGCAGAGCTGACGAATCTGCTCCTTCGATCCACGGGCACCTGAATCAAGCATCATGTAGACCGAGTTAAAGCCTTGATTATCCTCAGAAAGTTTCTTCATGAGGATTAATGTAAGCTTCGCATTGGTATGTGTCCAAATATCGATAATCTGATTGTAACGCTCGTTATTTGTAATTAGACCAAGATTGTAATTGGCCATAACTTCATCTACCTGAGCATAACCTTCTTCAACTAGTTCTGCCTTATCCTTTGGAATAATAACATCATCAAGGTTGAATGATAATCCTCCCTTGAAAGCCATAAAGTAACCTAAGTCCTTGATATCATCAAGGAATTGAGCGGTTTTGGCGGTTCCTGTTTTCTTCAAAACCTTACCGATAATATCGCGAAGCGACTTCTTGGTAAGAATTTCGTTGATATATCCAATCTCCTTTGGTACGCTCTGATTGAAAATGATTCTACCGATTGTTGTATCGATCATATCATAACCAGCGCTACCATCTTCATTGATTTTGGCTTTACGAACCTTCACAATTGCATGAAGATCTGCTGCTTTTTCATTGTAAGCAATGATTGCTTCCTCCGAAGAGTAGAATATTAATCCTTGTCCCTTAGCATCTTTACGAGCTTTGGTGATATAGTACAAACCTAATACCATGTCCTGTGAAGGAACAGTTATAGGTGCACCATTCGCAGGGTTAAGAATGTTGTGTGAACCAAGCATTAAAAGTTGAGCTTCAAGAATCGCCTCATTACCTAGGGGAAGGTGAACAGCCATCTGGTCACCGTCAAAGTCAGCGTTGAACGCAGTACATGACAGTGGGTGTAGCTGAATTGCCTTACCTTCAATAAGTTTTGGTTGGAATGCTTGAATACCCAAACGGTGTAGCGTTGGAGCACGGTTAAGTAGAACTGGATGACCTTTTAGTACATTCTCAAGGATATCCCAAACTACAGGATCCTTACGATCAACTATCTTCTTAGCCGATTTTACAGTTTTTACAATACCACGCTCAATGAGCTTACGGATAACAAATGGTTTGTAGAGCTCTGCAGCCATATCCTTTGGAATACCGCACTCGTGCATTTTCAATTCAGGACCTACGACAATTACCGAACGGGCTGAGTAGTCAACACGTTTTCCGAGTAAGTTCTGACGGAAACGTCCTTGTTTACCTTTTAAGCTATCGCTTAATGATTTTAGGGGACGATTTGCATCGGTTTTAACGGCATTTGCCTTGCGTGAGTTATCGAACAAAGAGTCAACGGATTCCTGAAGCATACGTTTCTCATTACGGAGAATTACCTCAGGAGCTTTAATCTCTATCAGTCTCTTTAAACGATTATTACGAATAATAACCCTACGATATAAATCGTTTAGGTCAGATGTTGCAAAGCGACCACCATCCAATGGTACCAATGGACGAAGTTCTGGTGGAATTACAGGGACTACTTTTAGAATCATCCATTCGGGCTTGTTCACCTGAACAGATTCACGGAAAGCTTCTACAACATTAAGTCTCTTAAGAGCCTCATTTTTTCTTTGCTGTGAAGTTTCAGTATTTGCTCGGTTTCGAAGATCGTATGAAAGTTCATCAAGCTGAAGACGTGAAAGAAGCGTATATAAAGCATCCGCACCCATCCCAGCAATAAACTTATTTGGATCGCTATCATCAAGATGTTGATTCTCTTTAGGTAACGTTTCCAAAATATCTAAGTATTCTTCCTCTGTAAGGAAATCGAGGTATTTCACGCCATCAGCTGCCTTGATACCAGGATTAATGACAACATAACGCTCGTAGTAGATGATAATATCGAGCTTTTTTGATGGCAATCCTAAAAGGTATCCAATTTTATTGGGCAATGAGCGAAAATACCAGATATGGGCTACAGGAACAACTAAGTTGATGTGCCCCATCCTTTCGCGACGTACTTTCTTTTCGGTAACTTCAACACCGCAACGGTCACAAACGATACCCTTATAACGGATACGTTTGTATTTACCGCAATGGCATTCGTAA
>JAYTVX010000188.1:0-15617 GCA_043743775.1 Bacteroidales bacterium
TAGTTGAATGAATAAAATCTAATAAACTACCTCACAGCAGAGCTGTTGAGGTATTGGCTGAAAATATTTATCAATTGCAGCAAAACTGCGGGAAACCGAGTTTACGAGCTCGGTAAAGCCAATGTAATAATAGAGATCCCTCTCAACTAAGCTCAGGATCAGTTCAACTAAATAATTTTTGTTTCACAAAATTAATGTCTCACTGATTAAATGAACTATCCTCGCTATTTTCTGTTAAAGTGAGAAAAGAAAAAATGAAACCATATTTAATTAATCTCCTGAACGCCCTTGTCCTTATTACTCTAGGTAGTTGGGCCTTCATTTATTCCGTAACGCCATCGATAACAGCATTGATTCCTGTTTTTGCTGGAATTATTCTTGTAGCTATAACCCCGGGGTTTAAAAAGGGAAACCGCGTTTTGGCCCATATTGCAGTAACCCTCACGTTTTTAATACTTCTTGGTCTGATAAAACCCTTAACCGGAGCAATTGGCAGGTCCGATAACCTTGGAGTTACTAGGGTTCTAATAATGATGATTACCTCATTGGTGGCTACAATCATATTTATTAAGAGTTTTATAGATGCAAGAAGGAGTGTGAAATAATTGATGGGATTGCTAAATAACGTCAAGCAAAGTGTAATTGGAAACTACACTTTGCTTAACTAGAATAGTAATATTAAAAAAAATACGTGTTTGCATAACCAAATTCTCAATACCCTCCTGTCCCTGGTTGGGTTGGATTTACAATAACAGTACCAACCATCGAGGGGTGAATTGAACAATTGTATGTAAAAGTACCTGCACTTACAAATGTATAGCTGTAAGTCCCTTTATCTGCAATTGAACCGCTATCAAATAAATCGGTTGAACTTGTTACAGTATGGGCAACTCCATCCTTGTTTGTCCACGTTACTGTTGAGTTTACATTTACGGTTATGGTATGTGGTGTAAAAGCCATATTTTCAATATAAACCTCATTTGCACCAGGAGTATCTGATGACTTTTTGCAGCTGTTCGTAACGCTCAATAAAGCAAATAGCAGAATAAAGGTCACTGCCAACCTGCCTTGTGAAAAGTTTATCTTTTTCATAGTATCAACTGTTTTGATTTTGAATATAATAAACAGCTTAAAAAACGTTAAGTTCATTTCTCTTCTATCGTGACAATTATAATTACTGTTAAATAGTTTAGAAGAGATGAATTTACCCGTATAATTTATGCTTTCTCCTTGTTTAGTATTACCTTCAAGGATACTCTTCTTAAGAAGAGTTCTACCCACATAAAGCGGGTAATAATGGATTTTTCGAGTAATGTTGGATTAATTGGTGAAAACTGAAAGGGTATTTTTACAGTTTAGGCGAATTATTACACTTAAATAAACTATGTGACTTAAACGGTGTTGTTAATGTAGATTTTAAATCAATTTAAAAATGCAAACTATACTTGGGGCGAATGGCATAATTGCCAATGAACTAGCCAATGAACTTTACCTAAACTATACCAAAAAGATTCGCTTGGTAAGTCGGAATCCAAAGAAAGTAAATGATACTGATGAACTTTTCTCTGCGGACCTGCTGAATGCGGATCAAACCTCCAATGCAGTGAAAGGATCTGAAGTTGTATATATGACTGCAGGGTTGCCTTACAACTCGAAGATTTGGCAAGCACAATGGCCAATTGTAATGCGAAATGTTATTGACGCTTGTAAAGAGCACAACGCAAAACTGGTATTCTTCGATAACATTTACATGTACGGTCAGGTCAACGGGACAATGACCGAAGATACCCCTTTCAATTCGGTTAGTATCAAGGGCAAAGTACGTGGTAAGATTACCAAAATGCTATTAGATGAAATAAAAAGCAAACAGATTAATGCTATGATTTGCAGAGCGCCTGAATTCTATGGCCATCGCAATACAAAAAGCGGAACAAATTCTACAATTTTTTATAACATCAAGAGAGGTAAAAAACTACAAGTATTAATAAGCGATTCTACTCTACGAACATTAATCTTCTCACCAGATGCTGGTAGAGCAACCGCGCTACTCGGCAATACCCCCGATGCATACAATCAAACATGGCATCTCCCCTGCGATACAAACCGATTAACTACAAAGCAATTCATTGCCCTTTGCTCCTCCATTAAAGGTGAAGTGTTGAAATATGCAGTCATTAAAAAGTGGATGGTTAAAATGTCTGGGCTATTTAACCCTTTCATAAAGGAAGTTGTTGAACTTCTCTATCAATGGGAGCAGGATTATATCTTTGATTGTACAAAATTCAATACCCGTTTTCCTGATTTTAAAATAACCAGTTTGGAAGATGGAATTAAGGTAATAATTGGTGAGTATGAATAACCATTAATGGCAATATGGAAAAACCCAAATCATACTGCGAGGCAATTGGATATTTGGACAAATCTAATGTTCACAGGATTTATCATGATACTGCCTACGGATTTCCAATTGAGGATGACAATGAACTATTTGAACGATTGATTCTAGAGATTAATCAGGCAGGTTTAAGCTGGACAACCATATTAAACAAGCAACAGAATTTCAGAAAAGCATTTCAAGATTTTAATATCCAAAAAATTGCATCATACAAAGATGTCGACAGGCAACGCCTGTTAAATGATGCAGGTATCATTCGTAATCGATTAAAAATTGACGCTGCTATTCACAATGCTAAGGTGGTTTTGCGATTACAAGATGAGTATGGATCCTTTAAGAATTGGTTAGATCATCATCATCCCAAGACATTACTTGAATGGACGAAGCTGTTTAAGCAAACATTCAAATTTACAGGAGGTGAAATTGTAAATGAGTTTTTATTAAGTACTGGCTATTTGCCCTCTGCGCATATTGAAAGTTGTTCAATCTACAAGAAAGTTATCGAATCAAAACCTCCTTGGTTAAATAAATGAAATTGCTACTATATGAAAACGAACCAAGCAAAGCAACGTTTGAGGGCTATGTTTTCTTAAATGATCCCTATTATACAAAATTATAACAAAGTTCAGCAACGAAATATATTCAGGAGTTTGCGACCTTACGCGACTTACTCCATTTGAAGTAAAATGGGATTAAGTTCTAAAGTATGAAACCATTTCAGTGAGTTCAACTGCTTTACTATTCAGTTCTTCAGCACTTGATGCTAGTTCCTCTGATGAGGCGGCATTTTGCTGTGTAATGGTATTCAACTGCTGAACCGCTGAGTTTACCTGTTCTGTTCCCGATCGCTGCTCAATGCTGGAAGCAGAGATCTCCCGAATTAGATCGGTGGTCCTTTTAATCTCTGTAAGATTTGTATTCAGAAGGATTTTGGCTTTCCCTGAGATTGCTGCGCCAGTGTTAGATACTGAAATAATATCGCTTGCTGCATCACGACTTCGCTCTGCTAATCGACGAACTTCGGCTGCGACAACCGCGAATCCTCGGCCATGTTCACCTGCTCTTGCTGCTTCAACGGCAGCATTTAGGGCTAGAAGGTTGGTTTGAAAAGCAATATCGTTGATAATAGTTATTTTTTGTGCAATGTTGTTCATTGAGTCAAGAGCAAGATTGGTTGAATTAACCCCCTCTTCTAAACTCTGGCTGGTAGTAATCGCGATTTTTTCTGTTTGAACGGCATTATCGGCATTCTGATGTATGCTAGCAATGATCTCTTCCATTGAACTGGAAATCTCTTCTAGCGATGATGCCTGCTCAGAGGTCATCTCTGATAAATGGATAGAACTTGAGCGAAGTTGACTACCAGAAGCTTCGAGTTCCTTTGATGCTTCGATAATTCCATTAATGACCTCATTCAACTTTTGTAATAGTTCATTCAAAGATATTTTCAACCGGCTTAGCTCATTATTACGATTGGCATCATCAATATCGATTTTAACCCGTAAATCACCCTCACTTATTTTTTGAAGTGCAGATATGGACTCCTCCAGTGGTTTTCTAATCTTTCGGGCAACATATGAAACCATCCATATTCCCATTATTATTACAAAGGGAGTAGTTATATAAGCAGGGAAAATTGTAGGATAAAGGAATTTTAAATTAACCACCACATCTATAATTACCCAAGATGCTAACCATAATGAACCGATGAGTTGTAGTATTGAACCTTTAAAGTAATAGCGAACAGTGATTAACCCAATTGGTAATGCAATTATCAATATTGCTATAATCTCCATTAATCCGCGTGACATAGGCTTTAGATTTTGTTAGATTTGCAATTTACATATCTATTAGAAACAATGGCATTAAATCGTTCAATAAAAAAATAAAAGACTAAATAACAAAATTCTTACATGCTAATGCTCTCTAGATGAATACACTCAGTTAGTTTTCAACTATCTTTTATCTGAAAAAATATAAAAATAGGTAGTTAAAATTTACTACCCTCTTATAAGCGAAAACCCAATCTTGTATAGCTCTCAAACGAGATGTTATTATGCTCTGATGATCCAAACCTCATTCAACTTGATAATGCTGACATACATCCTGTTATAAATCTCTTTTTATGCAAATATTATTTATAAAAAATAGATTTTCTAACTTTATGAAAAACTAGACACAACTAATATGGAAAAACTAATACTCTTTGTAATATTAAGTATACCAGTTATTGCCATTTCATGGCGGACGTTATTTAATGTCAAGAGTCATGGCTTTTATCGATTCTTTAGCTGGGAGTGTATTGTTTGGCTTTTTGCTACCAACTACAGCGTTTGGTTTACTAATCCTTTTTGTATTAGGCAGATATTATCATGGATTCTCCTAATAACCTCTGGCTATTTCGCAATTACAGGAGTAATCCTTCTGAAGAAAAATGGCAAACATGAAAAGAGAAGAACTGAAAAATCTCTTTATCAATTCGAAAAGACTTCAGCGTTAGTGGAAAAGGGAATTTATAAATACATAAGACACCCATTATACTCCTCGTTACTCTTTTTAACCTGGGGTGTGTTTTTAAAGAATGTATCGTCTTCATTGCTGCTAATAACATTGCTATCAACAGCATTATTATATCTCACAGCAATATTTGATGAAAAGGAGTGTGTAAAATTCTTTGGAGAAAAATATCTAGGATACATGAAACGAAGCAAAATGTTTATCCCATTTCTTTTTTAAAGACACAAAAAAAAGAGACTGTCTTAAAAGTACTTGGTGTTCCCTAACGGTTAAGGTATAATACTGAACCACAATGCATCGCATAGGGAAAACATGTTTGATTTTACACTTTTAGAAACTGTTTAAATTTAATCAATTTAGATTCTAAACGCTTGTGTTTCGACCATTATGTGATGGATTTCCCCCTTTTTTAAGGGGGAACACAAGGGGGTAAATTTAGGATCGCTGTGCTAGGGCTGAACTTACCTCCCCTGCCCCTCCTTAAAAAAGGAGGGGATACGCTTTTTCAATGCCTATTAAAAACAGAGTAGATATAAACAGTTAGTATATTTTGTAAATTTAAACAGCTTCTTAATACAGCCTCCTTAAATTATACCTTCATTACTCAATTATTCAGCAAGTCCTGTTCCCGTTTTGCTCGCCTTTTTACTCCCCTGATACAATTCGTACTTTTGAAGTCGGCATTCCAGCGGACCGTTGAATAGTTTAATCTTTTTAGATGTTCTTAACCCAAAACTTTTTAATGCTTCGTAGTTTGCGCTTATGACCCAAGCATCGCAGCCTTGGTAGAAATGCTTTAATCGCGAACCAATTTCCTGGTAAAAGGTGGTAATCTCATCGACTTTTAACCTTTCACCGTAGGGAGGATTCATTACTACAAGCCCTTGCCCTGTGCTGTGAGAGGTATGAAAAAAGTCGATGTAATCGAATGTGATCAGCTCATATACCCCTGCCCTTTTCGCATTCGCAGAAGCTATATTCAAAGCGCTATTATCATTATCATTTGCGAATATTTTT
Organism: Bacteroidales bacterium; assembly: GCA_043743775.1. Taxonomy (GTDB): domain Bacteria; phylum Bacteroidota; class Bacteroidia; order Bacteroidales; family Tenuifilaceae; genus UBA8529. The sequence continues at coordinate 5,930 of JAYTVX010000188.1, forward strand.
ACATCAGAATTGATGATCTTAGACTCAGCCTCGTCCTTAACTTGATTCCATAAATCATCATCGAAATTTCCCCATGTCTCAAATCCAAATTTTCGGTTTCTGCCCGAGGGGATGTTATTGGCTAGTAACGCTGCTTCGATGGGGAATGTTCCTGAACCGCACATAGGATCAATAAAATCACACTTTTTATCCCATCCCGATAGTAAAATAATCCCTGCAGCGAGCACTTCGTTTATTGGAGCCTCTGTTTGTTCATGCCGGTAATTCCGTTTGCTTAACGGAGCGCCGGAGCTGTCAATAGAGACTACAACAGTTCGATCGTTGATGTGCACATTAATTCGAATATTAGGATTTTCGGTATCAACAGAGGGTCGTATGCTATACTTTTCACGGAACTGATCGGCTATTGCATCCTTTGATTTCAAAGCGATAAACTGGGAGTGGGTGAATATATCACCATAAGTACTACCATCGATAGCAAAGGTTCGATTGTAACTGAAATAATCATTCCAGTCTATTTTTTTGATTTTATCGTAGAGCTGTTGTTCGTTGTCGGCGGTAAAAGTTTTTATAGGTTGTAAAACCTTTACAGCAGTCCTAAGGAGAAGATTGCTCTTGTAAAGCATCGCCTTATCACCTTTATACCTTACCGCACGGCTTAGGATTTCAATATCGGTTGCGCCTATCTCACGAAGTTCCGCTGCAAGTACCTCCTCTAATCCGAACACGGTGGTTGCAATTATCTCAAATTTTTCCAATGTCTTGTTTTTTTATAAAGTTGTAAAGAACTTACTTCCTGAAAATCTGTAATTAAACACTCAAAAGTACAGCTTTTCTGACTATAGCCAAAAAACAAAACACTATTGTAAAAATTCATCAATAGTTTATCTAAAAATTCGCATACACCATTTGATATCAATATGTTAAAAGACTTGGCTGATTCTTTTAGAAAATCAGCTATCTTTGATAACTAAAACACTAAGAATGAGCACACCTCATATATATATTGTTTCAGGAGGGAAAGGACTTACCGGTGAGAATGTTGTAAAATCGATCCTTGTGCAATTTCCCGATTTTAAAGTACCAACAACTGTTTTCTCGGATGTACATACCGAGCAAAAGGCCCTCGATGTTGTCCTGATGGCTAAGAACGACAATGGTATTATTGTGCATACCATGGTTAATAAACGATTACGTGCTACTCTTACCAATTTCTGCAATCAATACAACATCATTCATTTTGATCTAATGGGACAACTTACCGACTATCTTACCGATGCTCTTGGTGCTGAACCCGTTCAAGTTCCTGGTCTTTACAGGAAAATTAATCAGGATTATTTCGATAGAGTTTCTGCAATAGAGTTCACTCTTTCAACGGACGATAGCATGAATGTAAGAAAATTATCTCAGGCAGATATTATCCTAACCGGGATATCTAGAACAGGAAAAACACCCCTCAGTATCTATATGGCAATGTTCGGATGGAAAGTGGCAAATGTATCCTTAGTGAAAGATATTCCGCCCCCAGAGGAACTTTTTCAAGTAGATGCAAGACGTGTTTTTGGGTTAACAATTGATACCTCAAATTTACTAGAGCAACGAAAAAGAAGAGTATCGCAAATGGGTAACTTTAAAACGGATTCTTACCTCAACATGATCACCATTGAGGAGGAACTTTTAATGGCAAATAAAATTTTCAGACAAGGCCGGTTCACTGTCATTGATGTAACAAACAAACCTATTGAATCATCTGCAAACGAAATCGTTCATTTCCTTCAGGAAAGATTCGAGATTGATGAGAGAAGGAGAATGCATGAATTTAATGAATAGGTTACTAACCACGTTTGACAGAAAATGAAAATTGGAATTATTGGCGGTGGAGCAGCTGGTTTTTTTTCGGCCATTGCAGCGAAAGAGAATTATCCCGATGCTAAAGTGGTGATTTTCGAGAAATCACAAAGCGTTTTATCAAAAGTTAAAATATCAGGAGGAGGTCGATGTAATATTACCAACGGTTGTAATTCAATCGATGAACTCTGTAGTGCTTATCCTCGGGGTGGAAGAATTTTAAAAAGAGCATTTCATGCTTTTAGTAACAAGAATACTATTGAATGGTTTGAGTCTAGGGGTGTTCCATTAATAACTCAAAGCGACAATTGCGTTTTCCCTGTTTCTCAGAATTCACAAAGCATTATCGATTGCTTTTTGAAGGAGGCGCAAAGACTGCATATCGAAATTGAAGCTGGGCGAGGGATAAAAGCCATTCGGCCAAAAGGTGACCAACTAGAACTAGAATTTAATAATGAGGAGCATCAATCAAGAATATTTGATAAGGTCATTGTTACAACTGGCGGATCACCTAAAAGGGACGGATTCAAATGGCTGGAAGATTTAAATCATCGGATAGAAAACCCGGTACCCTCGTTATTCACATTCCATATGCCCACAGAACCAGTTACGCAACTGATGGGAATTGTAGTTGAAAATACTTTTGTGAATATTCAAGGAACAAAGATAAGATCAGAGGGGCCATTACTCATCACCCATTGGGGGATGAGCGGACCAGCTATCCTAAAGCTATCATCATTGGGAGCCAGAGAATTGAGCGAGAGAAATTATAACTTCAACATTCAGGTAAATTGGGCAAATGAACAGAATAACAACATCGTGATTGATGATCTGAATGCAATTGTTAATGAACATTTCAATAAAATACTATCCAACTTTAGGCCCTACGATTTACCCGAAAGGTTATGGCTATTTCTGTTAGATAAAGTTGATTTGACTGCAGATAAAAAGTGGGGCGAACTTGGGAAAAAGGGGCTTAATAAGCTGATTACAGTATTAACCAACGATGTATACTCGGTAAAAGGGAAATCAACCTTTAAGGAAGAGTTTGTCACCTGCGGTGGTGTTAGCTTACAAAGCATCGATCTTAACACCATGCAAAGTAAAGTTTGCAAAAATCTCTATTTTGCTGGAGAAGTGCTGGATATCGACGCAATTACAGGAGGATTCAATCTACAAGCAGCTTGGACAACGGGATTTATAGCAGGTAAACTGAAATGAGTCAACCTTGTTTGATTAATTCATCAGTATTCCAACCCCCATTATCACTCTTCTCCTCATATTTTACGAATTGGTGCGTACCTCCTACAGTGAAGTACAAATAGCTTTTATAGGGTGCGAAAAGCGATAACCATCCTGCAACTGATAGTTCGAGTTTGTAACACTCAAATATACCCGCCTTAACACTAACTTTTTCTTTAGAAAGAACTTTTACTTTCATGGAAAGGACATCACCATATTCAAACATATACGTATCGAAAGTGACGCTATTGCTAACCTCAAAAGGAAACCCGCGGAATGAAATAAAATAGGCATACCTTGAGTAGATATTCCTATCGGTATTATTATATTTTTTATCTATCCCCTTCTCCTTGTTGAAGAAATGGACAATTCCGTTACCATTGTTCTCATATAGCTCTTCAATACTATTATTCCTTTTATCGATTCTCTTTTCAGAGATAGTTGTTAAGTCGTCATAGTTGACCTCAATTTCGTTATAGAAAATACTCCCTTCTTCAACACTGATATAATAGTATTTCTGGCTATCTCTTTCCTTTAGCGATATATTAATTTTTGTATTAACGTATCCAATAGTATTATCAATGAAATCAACTATTTCAAACGACTCAGACTTGGATATACCTGGGTTTTTAAAAACGGGCTGACCAATGGCTCCTATTGCTAGAAACAAAAAAATTAAAAGAGAAAAGAATAGTTCCATTGTAATTTTCATTTGGCAAATATATTGTTTTTAAAGATCTAGAATACAAGAATAGAAAAGACGAGTCATAACCTCGTCTTTTCAAAAAGGATTGATTTAAATATGCTAATTCTTAAAAACATCATTCAATATTTTCCCCAGTCTAACTCCTCCAATTAAAAGTTGATTCTCTACTACAGGGTAATTTTTATTTATATAATCATTGCTGAGTACATCGGTATAGCTGTAAACATCATTTAAAAGTTCCCGGCTTTGACTTAACCATTGAACAATGTCACCCTTGACCATCTTTTTAATTTTACGTTTTGGCGTTTTTGATAGTAAGCTTAAAACATCTTCTGAAGTGTTCTTTTTACTCTCAATGATATCAGTGTCCCAGATACGATGAAGGCTAAATATTTTTTCCTTATAGGAAACCTTCACCTCGTTTCCTCCCCTATCATTTCCGTAACCCACATGCAATGGTTGATGCAGATCGCCCATGAGGTGAAATAAAACTTTTATATTAAGATTGATCTCCTCCTTGGTTAGCTTCGATTTGTTCTTCAGATTGTTAATGGCTATCTCCAGTTGCTTTACAACATTATTTCCATTCTCAATCGTTGTATCATACTGGTTTCCCTTCTCAATGTTGATGTAATGCCATTTCTTCATATAATCATACTCTGAGTTACCCCTCAACTCATCCATCCACGTTGAGGCAGATTCCCATGTCATATCGCCAAGGTATTTTGAAACTGAATCCTGAACGCTTTTACTAACATAGCTCTTTGCAACATCTACAATGATCTGATGACCAACCTTTCCCCACCCATAAGAAAAGGAGGATATACTTAAAAGTAGAACCAAGATCAATGCGAACCGGAAAATTTTAGTTTTCATAAAAACACCTTGTTATTAAAATTAATGTTTGATTAATGGATTAACAGTTTTGTTTATTTTAACTACGACTCTTAACTGTAATGGAATCGCCCGTATTTCTTTTTCTTGACAACTTTACTGACGCTCCTTTTATTGTAATCGTCAGACATGACGCTAATGTTACCATCGACTTCGAGCATAGCCAGATTTACTTCACGTATACTTTGAACACCATGCTCATGGATGGCCTCGATCAGCTCGTCGGTAGAGATTTCCATTTTACGCAAATTCTTATCATTGACTTTACCTTCGACCACAAGAATAACAGGTTCTCCTTCCAGTAAATGGGTTAATCTCTTAGAGCGGAATAGCAAATTCTTAAACAAAAAGTTCAGCACAAATAATGTACACGCCGCTAGTAACCCTCCAAGCAAGGATGTATCAGATCCAACCATTGCATTTTGGACAGCATTGCTTATTAGAAGTACAAAAACTATATCCAGTACCGATAATTGGGTCAACTCCTTCTTGCCAAAAATTCGAATGGCAATGGTAATGAAAATGTAAACTACTGCTGAGCTAATAACAACATGAAGGTAGGGATTGTTGAACATATCGTTTGATATTAAATAGTTTGTAATTGACTAGGCTTTTTGATTTACGTTTAATCTCGAAACTTTAAATTGCTTTGATAATCTTCAAAAGTAGTAAAATCTGACAATCAGTAAAGTGTTCAGGTGTTCCCGATTCCGCCGAAGTTCAAACTCAATTCTATTGCTGCCTTGAATTATCCCCCAAAAACGAAAAAAGACGAGGCGTTGCCTCGTCTTAACTGATATTGTCTTTTAAAATTGTCTATAAACGACTAATCGATCCAAATCCCGAAGAACTTTTGTTAATGACTGGACGTCCCTGATAGGTTATCCTACCCATGCCCGAAACAGAAGCATCTAACTTTTCAACCGCATAAACTGATGCTTTCGCAACACCGCTAACCTCAATATCGCAATTTTCGGATTTAAACTCTGATGCATCCAATCTACCAACTCCACTTATCTCAATTCTAAGATCTTTGGTTTCACCAGTAATTTCACCCGATAATACTCCACTTGCCTCAAGGTTAAGATTCTTAGACTTCAACTTTATATCAAGATCCGCAACTCCGCTAACCTCGAGTTTTAAATCTTCAAAATTAACTTGGCTTGGGGTAGTTATATCGACAACTCCAGTAAGGGAGAGCTCCTTTAAATCGGGTAAGGCTATTGTTATCGTCACATCATCTTTATGCTGATGATGTTTATCGTTATAAATTTCCAGTTTATCGCCTCTTAATCTGGCGTGGACATCTTCAAGCGCATCCTCATCACCTGTAATGGTAATCGATGCTTTGTCGGCTTGAATTAGTGTAACCTTGCAGGCCAACCCAAGTTCAACATTTTTAACACCTGTAACATCAGGGATCGATGGCTGAGCAAATAGCGGAGTGGATAAAATCATTAATGCAATTATGCAAACTCCTAACGCTAATCTGGTAACAGATTCCTTTTTCATATTCGATTCGATTTATATTTTTAATATTATGATCTAAAGACGAATGGGTTGTTTAATTGCTGCATGTTTTTCAATTATTATTTAATTTCAATATCAATGCGTTAATTTTTAATATGATTGTCCGTAATAATACCTGAATATACAACAAACTGTCATTCCTGCGAACCGAGCTTGCGAGTTCGCCAAAGGCAATGCAGGAATCTATTTTTTTTGTAGATTCCGGGACTTCGCCCGGAATGACAAAAGAATGAGTTTTATCAATAGGCATGATAACGGATAGCCATAATTTTAAAACTATTGTACCTTTTACATGATCTAAACTTAAAAGCCTTTGATTTTTTTGTTTTAATGTTGCTAAAATCACTATTTTGCCCCTGTTTTATTTTCAACAAAACATACAATGATATGAGCTTACTGGGCGCTTTTCTTTTCTTAATTGCGATTCTATTCATTGGGCTATTCCCATTCCCTTTGCTTTATTGTTTTTCGAATCTAATCAGGTTTTTGATTCTTCAGGTTTTTGGGTATCGTAAAAAGGTTGTCATTAAAAATCTAGAAGGATCATTCCCAAATCTCTCCAGCGATGAATTGAATAAACTTACTAGGCTATTCTATAAAAACCTTACCGATATTATTCTTGAGGGAATGCGCGCGTTCACCATGTCGCGCAGGCAGATTCTTAAACGACATAGAATTATTAATCCCGAGTTGCTTGAACCGTTTTATCATTCAGGACAGAGTGTAATTGGAGTCACTGGGCATTACGCAAATTGGGAGTGGGGATCATTATCAGCAAGTTTACAAACTAAGTACAATGTAGTGGCATTCTATAAGCAGCTTAGTAATAGGCATATAGATAGATTCGTGCGATGGAGCCGTACACGGTTTGGGACAACTCTCGCTTCGATAAAGGAAACATCATTGACCTATGAAAAATTTAAGGATATCCCAACAATCTTCCTGATGGCAGCTGATCAGGGTATGCCTAAATTCTTTTTGGATAGGGCATACTGGGTTCAGTTTCTTAACCGAGAAACCGCATTCCTGTATGGAATGGAAAAACATGCCCGTTTAAATAATTTACCTGTAATCTATACCGATATTCAAAGGGTTAAGCGCGGGTACTATACCATTGAATTATCGATTCTTACAACAAATCCGAACGAACTTGAAGAGGGTAAAATAACCGAAATATACGCACAAAAACTCGAGTCAATCATTCAGAAAAAGCCTGAGGACTGGCTTTGGTCACACAGGAGATGGAAGTTTAAAAGGGAATAATTTGCAAACCATAACTTCTGCATAAAGCACCCTTCCACCTTTAAATTGAAGAAGAGGTTAACAAAGTTGATCTTCAACCTACTATTTGGGTGGGAAACAATTAATATTCTTATCCATTTCTGAATCATACATCTGATCAATCAACTCCTTATACTGCTCAATCAGTTTACTACGACGAACCTTTAACGTATTGGTTAGCGCTCCGTTTTGGATGCTAAAGGGTTCCGGAAGTAATTTAAATCGTACTATTTTTTCATGTGATGTAAAATCCTCCTGAATTTTATCAACTCTTGATTGGTAGAAATCAATAACCTTTTTTTGAAGTATAATTTCAGTATTATCCATGGTTTCCATACCCATTCTTGCTGACTCCTTTTTCAGCATTTCGAAGGATGGTACAATAAGTGCAGTGACAAATTTCCGATTATCGCCAATAGGAATAATCTGTTCGATGAAAGGATCCTGAGAGAATATCAACTCTATTTTTTGCGGTGAAACGTATTTCCCTACCGATGTCTTTATAAGATCTTTAATGCGGTCGGTCATTACCAAGTCGCCTTTTTCTGTAATGTATCCTTGATCTCCGCTGCAGTACCACCCATCAACTAGCGTTTTATTCGTATCCTCAGTTTTTTTGAAGTATCCCTTGAAAACGGTATTGCTTTTAATTAATATTTCCCCCTCATCGCTAATTTTAACCTCTACTCCAGGCATAATGGTGCCACAAGTAGTAAAATCGTACCTATCTGATTTAAAACATGAAACAGTAGCAGAGGTTTCGGTTGCACCATAACCGTAGGTGACAAATATCCCAGCAGCATGAAAGAAACGAAGTAAATGTGGGCTAATAGCTGCTCCAGCGCAAGGCATAAACCGAATATTCCCGCCAAAGACGTTTCTAAGTTTCTTCAGAACCAGCTTATTTGCAACGTTATATTTAATATTGAATCCAAAAGGGGGTTTCAGGCTCCTGCTTAAATATTCTGAACGTTTTTGACCAATGCTAATCGACCAGCTGAAAATATTCCTTTTAATAGTCGGCCATTTTGATATTTCCAGTAGTATTCCCTCATAGGTTTTTTCAAAGAACCGAGGAACAGTACACATCAATGTAGGTTTGATGAAAGGAAGCTGTTTTACGATTTCGCGCGGATTCTCGATAAAAACATTTGTTGCCCCACAATGCAAAATGTAGTAAGTCCAGGTGCGCTCAAATACATGACTTAAAGGTAAAAAACAGGCTGATACATCTGCATCACTTACTTCCAAACGCTCATCATGAATCTTAAAAGCATAAATAAGAGATGCATGGGTAAGCATCACCCCTTTTGATTCACCGGTTGTACCAGAGGTGTATATAATTGTTGCAAGATCTTCGGGTTGGGCATCTTGCATTAATTGGTTATACTCATCGATATGCTGATTTTGACTATCAAGATTGATAAAATCGCTCCAATCGATAGCGTTTTTATTATTTGCTGCTAAATCGGGATTGAACGTAACAATCGTTCTAACTGACTCACTATTCTCTAAAAGCCATAAGGCTTTTTCGTACTGTTCTCCATTTCCAACAAAAATTAACTTCATGTTGGTTTCATCGGCAATATACTTTAGCTGTTGTTTCGATGATGTAGCGTAAAACGGAATGACTACTCCTCTAATCCCCTGAATGCCAAGATCTGAAACTACCCACTCTGGACAATTATCGCTAAAAATTCCAATATTATCAGCAGGCCCAAATCCCAATGAAATTAATGCCCGTGATACCTTGCTCATATCTAGGGCGAAATCATCCCAGCTAATGCTCCGGTAAATATTGGTATCGACATTTTTAAATCTAAAAACATCACGAGAACCATAACGCGAAACACGATCCATTACCATGCTTACTATATGATCTTTCATCATGTACTCATTAAAAAGAGATTGGTTATTTTGTAAAAGAAGAAATAAAAACAATACGTAAAATCATATACCTCAATTATTTTGAAAATATTTAATCCGATGGAAATAATAAAAATGGATACTAAAAATAAGGCATTTTTTAATGCAAAAACAAATCAGTATAGATTGAACTTAAGAAGCAATCCCTCCTGCATCTTAGAGCAGGCAAGTTTTTAATCACAAAAAGGTCAACCCAATTTGGATTGACCTTCACTGTGACCCCGGGGAGATTCGAACTCCCGACCTTCAGATTCGGAATCT
>JAYTVX010000189.1:0-3847 GCA_043743775.1 Bacteroidales bacterium
ATCTACTCCATTTCAATAGTTGCCCTAGAAATTCCATCGGGTTATTTTGCAGATGTTTTAGGACGTAAAAATTCGATTATTGCTGGTAGTATATTGGGGTTTATGGGTTTTTTCATATATTCTTTCTCATATGGGTTTATCGGATTTATGTTTGCCGAAATTATTTTAGGATTCGGACAAAGCATGATTTCAGGGGCCGACTCAGCTTTACTCTACGATACGCTGATTGATAACCATAAGGAGCAGGATTACCTCAAGCATGAAGGGGGCATGACCTCGATGGGAAATTTCGCAGAGGCATTTGCTGGTATTCTAGGTGGCGTCCTTGCTGGTTTAAGCATTCGTTACCCCTACTATGTCCAGACAGGAGTTGCATTTATAGCTATCCCTGCAGCATTTTCATTAGTTGAGCCAAAGATTAGTCATCTAAAGTTAGAGCTTGGATGGAAAGATATTACTGATATTGTAAAATATTCATTAATCAAGAATCATCGTCTGCGATGGAATATCATATACTCATCGGTGGTTGGAGCATCAACCTTAGCCATGGCTTGGTTTGTTCAACCTTGGCTAATCATGGCCAATCTACCAGTTAATATATTTGGTATTACATGGACAGTACTCAACCTTTCAGTTGGCATTACAGCCTTTTATGCCTATAAAATTGAGCTTAAATTGGGTCGCGTTGCAACTGCTGCATCCTTTACCATAATGCTCGCCATAGGATTTATAGCGAGTGGATGGATAACCAGTCTTTGGGGATTAATCTTTATACTGATATTCTACTTAGCAAGAGGTATTGCTACACCAATTTTAAAAGATAATATAAATCGGATTACTCCCTCAAATATGAGGGCAACTATCCTATCGGTCAGGAATTTTATAATTAGAATCCTCTTTGCCCTTTTGGCACCAATCTACGGATGGTCAATCGACAAGTTAAGCTTAACTGCGGCTTTAACCATTGCTGGTTCTATTTTTATAATAATGGCGAGTATTAGCTTTTTCTTTTTTCGAAAAACAGGAAATCTTAACGATTAGATTCTACCTCAAAGGTTAAACCATCGTAGGCTAAGCAGATATTATCAGGTAATTCCTTTAAAACATCAGCATTCAGTCCCATTTGATGGCTAATATGAGTGATATACCCTTTGCGAGGGCTAAAATCGGAGATAAACTTTATGGCTTCGGGTAGACAAAAGTGCGACATATGCTTTTTATGTCTTAATGCATTCAATATAAGATATTTAGTACCAACTATTTTTTCTTTTTCCTCTTCAGGGATAAAATTCGCATCAGTTATGTAGGTTAAATCGCCAATTCGAAAACCAAATATCGGAAGTTTATGATGATAGCCTCTAATCGGAATTACCTTTAAACTATTAATTTCAAATGGATGTCCATCGATATTATTCATCATAATTTCAGGAATGCCGGGATATCTTGTATCAGCAAAAACATAAGCAAATTCTTTTCTAAGCGATTCTTGTACCCTATGTTCCGCCCAAACATCCATAGGTTTTTGGTGCACCCAATTGAAAGCCCTTACATCATCAAGCCCTGCAATATGATCGCGATGCTCGTGAGTTAGAAGAATAGCATCTAGCGATTTCACCTTTGCTGTAAGCATTTGCTGCCTAAAATCAGGACCAGCATCAATGGCAATAGTAGTTCCATTGTGCTCAATCAACGCAGATGTCCGAAGTCGTTTATCCTTTAAATCATTAGATTGACAAACTGGACATGGACAAGCAATAACTGGGACTCCTTGAGATGTTCCTGTTCCTAAGAAGGTAAACTTCACTTTACTGTGCTTTTATTTAATTTTAAAGATAGAAAAATTAAGTATAGCAAAACCATTACTGCCATAACTGCTGATGGAATAGCCGCTTCCTTACCAAACAAAGCTAAAGCAGTAAAAACAGAAAAACCAGAACTCTTTATGGCTACCAACATACTCTGAGTAATTCGTAAGGAACGATCAACCTTAAATAATTTAGCAATGGCATCTAAACCCAAACCTAATCCAAAAATTGCAACAAAAAGTACAAAGGAAATTTTAAGCAAAAGGATTGGATTAGCAAAGAATACCTGCCGATTTACTCCGACGGCAACGATTATTAATATCGCAAAGCCCCAATCAACAACCTTTCCTCTTATGGGTTCGATATATTTAAATAATGGTTTATACAATAACAATCGTGAAATAACCATAGGTATTACTACTAGTTGAACCATCATTTTTAATAAATCATAAGGCTTCACGCCCTGACTTGAAGCAAATAGATTTACAAGTAATGGTGCAATTACAATAGAAGCCAAAAATGCTCCTAAAACACCAATAATTGCATACTCAACCCTTCCTTTAAGAATATATGAAAAAGGAATTATTGCAACACCAGGAGGAGCTGCTGCGATAACAACAAAGCCATAAAAGAGATTTCTATTGGGCATAAGCCACCAGGCTAAAGGAAGTAGAACAAGAGTGAACAAACCATAGTTAAGTAAGGCACCCATTAACATCGGTTTAGTGAAGTTTAATGGATTTTTCAAGTACATTAAACTAATTCTAGTCATCGAAAATGTCATAGTAACCGCCAATGCCAAAAAAGTATAACCCTTAAGAAAAGAGGTAGTATCTCCTGCTATAAGGCCAATAAATACAGCAAAAACTAAAATAGCATTTCGATTTAGTAGGATTCTTTTTAAAAAATTAATCATTAACATTACTTTAGCAAATATTTTTATAAAGATAATATACATGTTCTTATCTGCATAAACTCAACCTATTTATTCATTGCCATGACAGGAACTTTATATCTAATACCAACAACAATTGGTTCGGATAGCTGGGAAACAGTTATCCCACCAGCAGTAATTGCACAAACCAGGTCACTTAAACATTTTGTTGTTGAGGATATTAGAACAACCCGAAGATACTTATCGAAGATTGGGGTATTAACACCAATCGATCAAATAGATTTTCAGCTACTGAACGAACATACACAGCAAAAGGAAATCGAAATGCTTCTAAAGCCTCTTTTAGAGGGAGTTGATGTCGGCTTACTCTCGGAGGCTGGTCTGCCTGCCGTTGCAGATCCGGGCTCTCAGCTTGTGGCAATTGCAAATAGAAAGGGGATAAAGGTTGTTCCCTTAACTGGACCGAGTTCAATCTTTTTAACTCTGATGGCCAGTGGATTAAATGGACAGAATTTTGCCTTTGTTGGTTATCTTCCAATAAAAGTTGATGAAAGGAAGAAAAGGATCAAACAATTAGAACTTCGTTCCAAGCAAGAAAAGCAAACTCAAATTTTTATCGAAACACCTTACCGTAATCTTCATCTTTTTCAGGATATTCTGAAAGAATGTAACGAAGAAACGCTATTAACCCTTGGCGTTGAACTGACAACTTCAGCAGAGTTTATTGCCACAAAAAAAATCCGGGAATGGAAAAACTCCATAATCCCGGATATTAATAAGAAAAATTGTGTATTCTGCTTATTCGCTTAAACTATTTAGTCGTCTTCTTGCCTACTACATCTATTAGTTCAATTTCGAAAACCAAAGTAGCAAATGGTGGTATTGGGGTAGCACCGGAACTACTACCTAATTCACCGTACATATAAGTCGAAGGAATAACAACTTTAACTTTTTCTCCCTGTATCATATGCTTAACGGCCATTTCAAATCCGGGTTTAACAGTATTTGCTCCAATAGTAAATTCAAGAGGTGAATATGTTTTAGTCGCAACATAAATACTGCTATCAATTGCAACGCTTTTAATGTTGGTATCAAAAATAAAACCATTGAGGAACCTTCCAGTATAGTTTACTTGAACTATAGAATC